>NZ_BOQB01000029.1 GCF_018332475.1 Bacillus sanguinis
CCGTAGGCTTATTACAAGCGAAAGGAACGCCTATCATTGACTATTCAAAGGAACTCTTCTTCGTTAGTAATGACAAAAAGTGCCCTTTTAGAAATAAGACGATACAATTTCTAACAGATAATAATTTATCTCAACTTCAACAATTAGATTCTTATTCGCTTATGGAAGAGTTTATTCAGGACGGTAAAGGAATAGCCTTTTTACCGATTAAAAATGATAACTTAGTGCCCATTGAAGATGTTCCAATTGAGAAATTAGCTGTTCACTTTTTTACAAATCAAAACTCTTTAAAACAAATACCTAATGAATTATTTGATTAGGATAATATCTTTAAACTAACTAATTACATACACCAATAAAAATCCCTCCTTTACGAATCTAAAAGAGGGATTTTCATATTCTATACAATCGATTTTTCACGCGTTTTGCTCCACTTCTGCACTTTTCTCCTTCTTACTCCGTTTCATATTCTTCAACCGCTTAATCGTTCCAACTAATCCTTTCGGAAAAACTAGCAAGACGATAATGTACAATAAACCAAGAATAATCGTCCATCGTTCAAAAATCGGATACGCTGTAGCTAGTTCTGATAAATAATATTTCAGTGATTCAATAATTCCTGCTCCAGCAATTGCTCCAATTAGCGTTCCAACGCCTCCAATCATCGTCATCAATAATGCATTTAATGTCATTTCAATTGAAAATACAGTCGTATTTACAAAGCGCAACGTGATAACAAATAAACCACCACTAATTGCAGCTACTACTCCCGCCACAATACTAGCAATAATTTTATAATGAAGAACTTTATATCCTAGTGCTTCCACACGTTGCTCATTTTGTGAAATTGCCTTTAATACTTTTCCAATAGAAGATTTTGTGAAAAGACGTAACAGAATAAAAATAACAATTAAACATATAAGTGTTACATAATAAAAGGTAAAACGATCACGGAATATATCTGGTACACCAAATGTAAAACCATCCCCTCCGTGAGTGAGCCCACGCCATTTTTCAGCAAGTACGAAAAATAACTGTGAAATAGCAAGTGTTAACATTGCATAAAAATGACTTTTCAGCCTTAATGAAAGCAAACCGATTATATAACTAACAATTGCTGAAATGATAATTGCAGCTACTATCCCTATAATAAAGTTCGTTATGGATACTCCTTGCCGATCAAATAAAATCGCTACGCCATATGCCCCTATTCCAAAGAACATACAATGGCCAAATGATACAATTCCTGTATATCCAAGCAATACATCAAAACTCATTGCAAAAATAGCAAAGATGAAGATTTGAGTGAACAAAATTAACAAGCTCCGTGAATCATTTACGAATGGAAATACACTTAAACAAATGAGCATACATACTCCGAAGTATACTTTAATTCGATTTGATGTGCTGTTCACCATTTCACCCCTTTTCACCAACAAGACCATTTGGCTTTACGATTAAGAAAAATAGTAACATTAACATATTGATTGCAAGTGATAAATCTGGTATAAAATACGCTGTAAAAGCACCAGCTAATCCGACAATTAAAGAAGCGATTGCTGAACCTTGTACGCTTCCTAACCCTCCAATGATTACTACTATGAAAGCTAAAATCGCATACTGCATACCCATCTCAGCGAAAATAACGCCTGAATACGGTGCTAATAAGAATCCTCCCAACGCAGCCATCCCTGCTCCTAATAAAAAGACGAAAGAAAATATCGCTTTTACGTTAATACCGAGCGCTTGAACCATCTCTTTATCTGTTACACCTGCGCGTATCATAAGACCTATCTTTGTTTTTTTGAGCAATAATAGTAAGGCAATGTAAATGATGATCCCAATTAAAATAACGAATAGACGATATTTAATTAATATAATTCCTTCAAATGTATAACTACCTTGTAACCATAACGGTAATTTAGCACCAATTGGATTAGGTCCCCAAAATACTTTAATACATTCACTAAGTACAAGCATTCCTCCAAGCGTCACAAGAAGCTGGCGAACATGATTTCCATATACCGGTCTAATAAGGAATCTTTCTAAAATGAATCCAAGGAACATTCCCATAGCGATTGCCCCAATTAACGCTAATACATAACTACCTGTCATATTAAATAGCCAAACACCTGTAAACGCTCCCCAGGCAAATAATCCACCATGTGCAAAGTTTAGAACGCTCATTAAACCGAAAATAAGTGAAAGACCTGATGCTAATAAAAAAATGAGCATCCCTGTTGAAATCCCATTTACAAATAAATTGATTAACACATCCATCCTTCTCACCCCGGATTCATGTTAAGAGATTCCTAAATATTTATGACACATTTCCTTATCCTCTTTTAATTCATGCATAAAACCGTTATGAACAATTTTTCCGTTATCCATAATATAAAAGTAATCACCAATTTGACTAGCCATCATAAAGTTTTGTTCAACGAGTAAAACTGTTGTTTTCTCCTTCATTTTCAAAATGGCTATCATTAATTTTTCTATCATAATAGGAGACAAGCCTTTACTCGGTTCATC
Organism: Bacillus sanguinis; assembly: GCF_018332475.1. Taxonomy (GTDB): domain Bacteria; phylum Bacillota; class Bacilli; order Bacillales; family Bacillaceae_G; genus Bacillus_A; species Bacillus_A sanguinis. The sequence goes on from NZ_BOQB01000029.1 coordinate 2,533, forward strand.
AATAAGTAATAAACCATCACTATTAATAAATGCTCTTGAAATTGCTAACATTTGCTTTTGTCCTCCGCTTAAGAGCCCACTTTTTTTGTGCCAAAACAGCTTTAAATCTGGAAATAATTCAAGCATCCATTCTATTTTTTCTTCCGCTTCTTCACCCTTCCCTCTAGCAAGAGCGAATGTTTCTTCTACTGTCAGATCGTGAAAAATACCTTGATTTTCTGGTACATACCCTATTCCTTTTCTTGAAATTAAATGTGTAGGTAATCCATTTACTTGTGTGCTATCATAATAAATTTCACCATGTGCGATATGATGAAATCCCATAACCGAACGTAACGTCGTCGTCTTTCCTGCTCCATTTCTTCCAAACAGTACAGTAATCGTTCCTTTTTCAACAGCAAGAGATACCCCTTGTAAAATATGAAACTGATCTAAATACGTCTCTATATTATTCACTTGTAATAGTGCCACTATATAATCCTCCTAAATAAGCACTTTGTACACGCTCATCTTTCATAATTTCTTCAGGCAAACCTTCAGCCAATAACTCTCCATGAAACAAAACGATAAGATGGTCTGACAAACCTAGTACCATATCCATTTTGTGTTCAATCAGTACAATTGTACTCTCTGGATGTTTCTTAATATTTTCAATCACTTGTAAAATAGCCGGTACCTCCTCAACTGATATACCTGCCGTCGGCTCATCAAGTAGTAACACATCTGTTTTTAAAGCTAATAACATTGCAAGCTCTAACTTTCGTTTTTCTCCATGCGCTAAATCTTTCGCTAATACATGTTCTTTCTCCTGAAGTAATACAGTTTTTAAGACACGTCTCGCCTCTCCCACTTGTTGTTTATATTTTGCCGAACTCGGAAAAAAACTATAGTAATCTTGCACGAATGATTGAACACTTAAACGAACATTTTCAAGTACCGTTAACTCTGGGAATATATTTGTAAGTTGAAAAGAACGACCAATTCCTAATCGAGTTCGATCCGAAATTGATAATTTCGTAATCTCTTGTCCCTTAAAATACACTTCACCCTTTGTTGGAGAAATTTGTCCACTAAGTAAATTAAATAACGTTGTCTTTCCTGCACCGTTTGGTCCAATAATGGAAATGAGCTTTCCTTTTTGTACTGTTACATTCACATCCTTAATAACATGATGTTCACCAAAAGATACGCTTAGATTTTTCGTTTCTAGCAAATGTGTCACGAAATCCCTCCCTTTAAAGCTTTAAATTTGAAAGAAATACGTATAAAGAGGGTGTCCCCCTCTTTATACAAAAACAACAGAAAATTCAGTCTATTTATTTTGAACTGGTGGTTCTGTCTCTTTCATTGTTAATTCTCGCTCTAATACTGGCACCGGATAGTCAAAACCATCTTGCTTTTTCAATGTGATAGAATACAGTGTCTGCAGCGCTTGGTGATCCTTTTCTCTAAATTTCATCTTTCCTTTCGGTGTATCAAATTCCATTCCTTCCATTTTCTTAATCAACGTATCTACATCTGTATCCCCTTTTGATTTCTTTAAAGCTTCTACAATAGAAATTGCCGCTGACATTCCACCCGCTGTAAATAAATCTGGTACCGCACCATTAAATCGTTTTTTATGTTCTTCCACTAACCAATCATTCACCTTATTTTTCGGGAGGGTATGATAATAAACAGAAAAACCTTGCATTCCTACTAACGCATCCATCGTTTTTAATGCCGGTATATCTGGTGCACCGGTAGAAATTTTAATACCTTGCGCTTCTACATTCATATCTTTCAACTGTTTCCAAGGTGAATTTGCCCCTGCCCAAACGATAAATAAATAATCTGGTTTTGAGCTAATGATATTTTGAATATTAGCCGTGAAGTCAGTCGAATTTGTATCAGCATATTGCTCGTTTACAATATTTGCACCTAACTTCTTCGCTCCAGCTTTAAATGCCGCAATTCCTTCACGACCGTAAGCATTATCTTGTGCTAACGTTGCTATTTTCACATCTTTTTTAGCAATTGCTGCAGCACCAGCGACTGCATCTTGAGATGAATTTCTACCTGTTCTAAAAATATATTTATTCCAGTTCTTCCCGGTAATACTATCAGCGACTGCTGGTTCTACAATCATTATTTTTTCATATTCTTCAGCTAGTGGTAAAACCGCTAATGTATCACTTGAACTAGACGATCCAACTAAAAAATCAACTTTCTCTTCTTCTAATAACTTCGTAGCTTTCTTCACTGCTACATCAGCTTTCGTTTCCGTATCTTCTACAACAAACTTAATCTTCTTCCCTTCCACTTTCCCAGTTCCACCCGTTGCATAGTCTAATCCTAGTTCAAATCCATTCATTGTTTGTTTTCCATACGATTCTAATGGACCTGTTAATGATGCAAGAACCCCTACCTTAATCGTCTTTTCATCCTCTGTACTTGTTTTCTTTCCTGAACAAGCTGCCGTTATTAATAACGAACCTAAAACACAACCAGTAGCCATCATTCTTAGCCATTTACGTTTTTTCATCGACATTGTGATCCTCCCCACACTTTTCTTTCTGATAGAATCAAACACGCCAAAGTTACCCATCCGTAATTATGACTTTTTCTTTGAATCATACAAACAAATCTGTTAAAAAATTTAATGAAGTACCTTTACATTCGCCGCCTCTTTCCAAATACCTCCATTTATCATATACTCATCTAGTATTTTTCACCATCTAATCACAGTCGCTGCCCACGTATACCCAGTCCCTGCACTAACTACTACTGCAATATCTCCAGGCTGTAATTTTCCCTGTTCATTTGCAAAGTGAAGACCAATGCAAGGATCAAGTGCTGACATATGTCCATAATGATCTAAATATACAACTTGTTCTTCTTCTAGCCCTAGTCCCTGTATCAATTCTATTATCATAGAACGTTTTGTATGCAGGGGTAACAATACTTTAATATCTTTAGGAGTAAATCCACTTTTTCTTAACGCCTCCCTAATAACCTTATCAAAATTAGAGATTGAAACCCGGTCTAGACGTTCTTTCATACTATTAGGATCTATTACATCAATATAATGTTGTCGGTTCTCAACTGTATCATAGCTTGCAACCTGCTTCGATCCACCAGCTGGGATACGAACATCTTCATGAAATGAACCATCTGTTATTATCGCACTTCCTAATATTTCACCGTTTTTAGCTTCTTTTTTCACTAAAGCTGCACTTCCCCCATCAGCGAAATTAAACATAAAACGCGAGCGTGGATTATCATAATCTACAATTTGAGATTCTTTACATCCACCTACTAATAATATATTTTCAATTGAGTTATCGGAGTAAAGCATGTCTTTTGCGACTTTGAGAGCGATTGGAAAGCAAGAACTAACATTCATAATTTCAAAAGCATAAGCATTTTCCAATCCAAGTTCATGCTGAATTTTTGGGGCACTAGACCATACGTGGTAATCTTTATGTGGACTGCCAAAATAAATGACTACATCAATAGACTGAGGATTTACTTGTAATAATATTGGCTTTGCAGCAGCAATAGCTAAATCTGATGCATGCATCGTTTCATCTGCAACATGTTTTTCATACAACCCAAATTTTTCTATAATAACATTCTCAGGAATACCTGTTTTTTGAGATAAGTCTGCGGCCGTCTCTACATCTTTTGGGAAGAAAACACCAGTCGCTTCAATCCCAATATTCATTAGACTACTCCTCCTTCTTTTGGCACCATCATGGTCGCTATACCTGTTAATACTAAATCTCCTTTTTGGTTATGACACTCCGTTAACAATTTCAAAACTCTCTTTTCTATCATAAATTCTTGTACAGTAGCCGTAGCTGTAATTGTATCTCCTATAAAAACTGGTGCTGTAAATTTAATAGTTTGTTCCATATAAACAGATCCTTTTCCAGGTAAATGAATACCAAGTAATTGTGATAAAAGACTAGAAGTTAGTAAACCATGTGCTATTCTTTGATTAAATCTAGTTTGTTTCGCATACTCATGATCAATATGGATTGGGTTAAAATCCCCACTCAAACCTGCAAATAATACAAAATCCGTTTCTGTAATTGTTTTACTACATGACGCCTGTTGACCAGTACTATACATCGTCATCTCTTCACCTACTTTTCAATTGATTTACTAACTGTGCTTTTTGAATTTTACCCGTTGCATTTTTAGGCAATTCTTTTAGAAAAACAATCTCTTTCGGTATTTTATATTTTGCTAGAAATAAACGACAATGTTCAATGACTTCTTTTTCAGTTAATTCACTGCTACTCTTTTTCACAATAAAGGCGATTGGAATCTCCCCCCACTTTACATGTTTCCTACCAACGACCGCTACCTCATATACCTCCGAAATCTTATTAATGACCTGCTCTACTTCAAGTGGATAAATATTTTCACCACCGGAAATTATCATATCTTTTTTTCTACCGATAATGTATACAAAACCATCTTCATCAACTTTAGCTAAATCTCCCGTATATAACCAACCATCTTGAATCGTTTCTTCTGTTGCATCTGGCCGATTCCAATACTCTTTCATTACATTCGGCCCTCTTATAAGTAATTCTCCAACTTCACCAACCTCAACTTTATTTTTGTTTTCATCAATAAGTACATACTCACAAAACAGAACTGGTTTCCCAATTGATCCTACTTTATGTCTTGCATCTTCTTCTGAAAGCATAAATACGGTTGGTGATGTTTCAGTCATACCAAAGCCTTGCCCAAATAAAAATCCTCTATCTATAAATTCTCTCATCAACTCTTCTGGACATGGAGCACCACCGTTATAAAACCAGCGAACGGATTGTAAATTTGTAGTTTCAAACTTTGCACAATTAATTAATGCTTGATGAATTGTAGGTACCCCCATCACTACAGTTACTTTATGTTTTTCTATCATGGAAAGAGCTGTGGTTGGTTCGAATTTCCTTGGAATAATGATTACGCCACCTGCAAATAAAGTTGGAAATGCGAATAAACCAATTCCACCAATATGAAATAAAGGTAATAATACAATAGAGCGGTCGTGCATAGTTAAGTCAATCGCAAATGTATTGTTTAGTGCATTCCAAAACATATTTTTTTGTGTAAGTACGGCTCCTTTCGGTTTTCCTGTTGTACCTGATGTATAACATATAATAAAGGATGCGCTTTCATTTATCTCTTCAAAGTTGTCACTTTTTCTATCTTCTATTTCTTTTAAACTTTTAATCGAAATAACTCTTTGTACGTACGATACCTTATGCATTGACAGTGCCATATTTTGAAATGTTTCCTCTACAAATAAAACTGTAGTTTCACTATCTTTTAACTGAAATATAAGTTCATTTTCTGTTAATCGTATATTAAGTGGAACAGCAATACATTCTACCTTTGCTATAGCAAACAAAAGTACAATATATTCCAAGCTATTTTGTGATAAAATAGCTATCCTTTCTCCTTTTTGCACATTTAAATCGTAAATTAAATAGGCTGCTACGTTACTTACATACTCATGTAACTGTTTATATGTCATTTCCTCCTCTTCTGTAATAATGGCAATGCGATCTGGATGTAAATAGGACCGTTTTTCAATCCAATAAGCAATGCCTTGCATATTTTCCCCACTCCCTTATCTCTTTCTCAATCCTTCAAATATTAATGACATCGCTGCTTCAAATACATCTTCCGGAACATCTTTCTCTTCCCAATAGCCCCATCGCATTCCTAGAAATTGCCCAATTGACATAAGACAATACGCAATTGTTTCTTTATCAAGTTGTTTAAACTCACCCGCTTCCATACCAGCCGATAAACTTTTTAAAAATCCATTTGCGAGCTTTGCATAATACCATCTATATAAGTTATCATCAACAACTACTGCCTGTTGTACAATGTTATATAGATTAGGTCGATCTTTCACCCATCGAAAAAAAGCCTGAAAACCTCTTCTTTGTGCCTCTTCATAACTTGATATTCCCTTCATTTCTTCTTTAATAATTAAGCGTAACTCACGGTTCAATCTGCGAATCAATTCATCAAATATATCTTTTTTAGATGGAAAGTAATTATAGAAAGTTCCGTGCGCTACCTTTGCTTCTTGTGTAATATTCACAATAGAAGCCTCGTAATATCCTTTACTACCAAACACCTCTTCTGCAGCACACAATAATTTCTCTCTCGTTTCTAATCCTTTTGTTGTTAAGTTTTTTACATCCATTATTATTTTTTCTGACACCTGAATCACCTCTTAGATTTGATTATAAATATATTTCTGAATTTTACAATTATTTTTATTAGACAAAATCTGCAAGCGTTTTTCTACATATAAAAAAGGACTAACTTAATTTGAAGTTAGTCCTTTAATCTTAATTAGAATTAGAATTAAGTTCTACTTTCTCTAACCCTTCAGCCAATTGTTTCTTATTTAGCCCTTCCCCTATTACTACCAAGTTCGTCGGGAAACCGAAGTCTTGTTCCAGTAAAGTTGGTACACCAAACGAATATTGGAATAGGTGCGGGTATTTATCTCCATGGAATTTCACAAATCCTTTTACACGATAAATACTATCTGGTAAATTTGAAAGCCATTCATATAAATTATCTTGATCAATCGATTTCGTAAATTGATATGTCATCGTTTGTATATGTAAATGCTGTTTTACATGTAGTGGCTCATGTTCTCCATCATTCGTAAATTCAGCTTCTTCTATGTCTTCTAAAGATATATTACAATATTTTGTTTCAAACAATTTCGCATGATTATTTATCGCTTTTACTTCTTCTATTATTTTGTTCTTATCCGAATCTGTGAGTAAATCTGATTTGTTAATTAAAATATGGCTACCAAACTTCAGTTGCTCATGCAATAATTGCTGAACGTTTGCACTTAATACATTTCGATTTAACCACCTTACTGCATCTAGTACGACTACAATTGATTTCACTTCTAAGAAAGGTGCTAAAATTGGTGAAACACACGCATCCAACACTTCAATTGGATGTGCAACACCTGTCGTTTCAATATAAATGACATCTGGTCTTTCTTGCTGATATAATGAATGCAATTGTATTTCAAGCTCTTCTTTTAGCGTACAACAAATACATCCTTTTAGAAGTTCTCTTAAAACATTCTCTTTTCCAATAATATCTGTATCTACCGAGTATTCACCAATTTCATTCATTAATACTGCAACTTTTCTATTCTTCTTTTTCTCCGCTAACAATAAATTTTGTAATAATGTTGATTTTCCACTACCTAAAAAGCCACCTAATATATGAATTTCTACTTTATTCATTTGATCGACCATCCATTTCTTTACTTCAAACGTATTCAAAGCGTAATAATTACGATTTATATTAATTATTCTATTAAAAGAATAGTGATTTGTAAATATATCTTCACTGTTCGTTTACTTCATAAGCAACTCGAATTCCAGACTCTATTGCTCCTTGCATCCATCCATGCGTTAATGTCGTATGCTCTCCTGCAAAGTGCACTTTGCCAGCTGGCGGCGTAATATACGGAAATAACTCTAGCTCTTGGCCTGGTTCAAAAGCTGTAAATGCCCCGCAAGAATACGGATTCTTACTCCAACTAAAAGATTCCCCTGTTATAAACTCACTATAGACTACATTCCCATATATTTGGGCTAAATTTTTCAATGCGTAACGAATACGCTCTCTATGCGGGAGACTATCCCATGTTAAAGCCTCATCTGCCCACGTATAACTTGCTATAACGATAGCTGCTCCTGATGACTGAATGCCATAGCTCGGGTAATATGTAAAACGTATCGGTAAATCCGTAATAGATTTCCCACCACACTGCCCGACTCTTTCCCAAAATCTACTTTTAAACTCTATCGCAATTTTAGTTGCAGCAATATAATTTAATTCACGAATTGCTCGTCTTTTAAAATAAGAGAATAAATGCAATGGCTGAACTTCTACAAATCGTAACACCGAAAACGGAATTGTGACAATAGCAATGTCACCTGTTACCATAAATGAATGTAACGTTTGTTCATGTATTACTTGCATCATTACTTTATTATCTTCCTGTATAATTTTTTCTACTTTATACGACATAAAAATATTATTTTGTAACTCCGGTAAAAATGAATTTGGTAATGCATCCATTCCGCCTGTTATCTCATAATATTTTGTCGTTGAAGTAAAAAAGATCATTTCACGTAATACTTCAATTAAAGACATTCCCATATACGCTTCCATATCTAGAAGTACCCCAATCATATCTATTGCTCCATCTGAATAATACTCCATTAAAAAGGAACCAAGCGAATACGTATTATACTTTTTTTCAACGATAAGCCAGTTTTTATTAGGGTCTTTTTTTATAAAATTTAGTATGGGTTCTAATAATACTAACATTAACTCTTCTGCCGTTTTCCCTTTTTCATTCTCTAAAATGGGGTATCCAAGTATACTTGGATTTTTTTCAAACAAGCTCAATCTTGTTTTAATATTATTCGTATAAATAATATCTGATGCGGTTTTATTTATAAAAAGATTTAACGGTAATTTAAATTTGCGAATGTACGCTAAAGTTAACTCGTGCGTTTCAGGAATTCGCATCGGCCCTGCATTAAAATATAAACCTCTACTAAACGGTTCTCGAATCGTATATATTCTTCCGCCTATTCGGTTATTCGCTTCTAAAATTGTTATGTTATGCCCTGCTTCTTTCAATAACGATGCTGCAACTAACCCTGAAATCCCTGCACCAACAATAATAATTTGCTTTTGGTTATTCGTTTTAACGAGCCCCACATTAATAATATGGAGCATTCTTTCCATCGTTAATGGCTGTATCATGCCCTTTTCCCCTTTGATAAAGGATTTTATTGCATTATATTCAGTTAACTTACTTCCTATGTTTCGTGCAAGAAAGTGCACGGATACATTTTCAAATACTTGAATATCTTTTATAAAATGTAATAAACTAGATATGAATCTATAGAAGTAAGACGTATTATCTTACATAATAAAATCAATGAAATTGCGAGGAATTTTGAAATGAAAAAAGGTATTAACCGAGTTGTATTAGTAGGAACAGGAGCGGTTGGATGTAGTTACGCTTATTGCATGATTAACCAAGCTGTAGCTGAAGAGTTTGTTTTAGTTGATGTAAACGAGGCAAAAGCTGAAGGAGAAGCAATGGATTTAAGTCATGCTGTTCCTTTTGCACCAGCTCCAACTAGAGTATGGAAAGGCAGCTACGAAGATTGTAAAGACGCTGATCTTGTAGTCATTACGGCTGGATTACCACAAAAACCAGGCGAGACACGTTTAGATTTAGTTGAGAAAAACGCAAAAATCTTTAAACAAATCGTTCGCAGTATTATGGATAGCGGATTTGATGGTATCTTCTTAATCGCAACTAACCCTGTCGATATTTTAACTTACGTAACTTGGAAAGAATCTGGTTTACCAAAAGAACGCGTAATTGGTTCTGGTACAACACTTGATTCCGCTCGTTTCCGTTATATGTTAGGTGAGTACTTCAATATTGGTCCACACAACATTCATGCTTATATTATTGGAGAACATGGTGATACGGAACTTCCTGTTTGGAGTCACGTATCAGTTGGTATTCAAAAACTACAAACACTTCTTGATAAAGACAACACATACACACAAGACGATTTAGACAAAATCTTCATAAACGTTCGTGATGCAGCTTACCATATTATTGAGCGAAAAGGTGCAACTTACTACGGTATTGGTATGTCACTTCTACGTGTTACAAAGGCTATTTTAAACGACGAAAATAGCGTATTAACAGTATCAGCTTACTTAGAAGGTCAATACGGTCAAAAAGATGTTTATATCGGCGTACCTGCTGTTTTAAATCGCAGCGGTGTTCGTGAAATTTTAGAAGTGGAATTAAGTGAAGAAGAAGAATTAAAATTCGATCACTCTGTTCAAGTATTGAAAGAAACAATGGCTCCAGTTCTTTAATATGTATAGTAAAAAGCAATCCAATTTATTTTGGATTGCTTTTTTTGATTGTTCGCTCATTGAAAATATCAGTTATTTTCTATTTTTTAATCGATTCCTCATTATTTACATTAAGTACATCTAATAAAAAGATAAAGATTGGTATCCCAATAATAAGCCCCCATATTCCAAGGAAATGTTCTGAAAAAATGAGAATCATAAATGTATAAAAGATTGGTAAATTTGTTTTCGCAGACATGAATTTTGGGTTTAAAAAATAACTTTCAAGAGCATGGATTACTGTAATGAACACAAGTATGTATACAACGTACATAACTCCTCCTACGTTATAAGCAATAATACAAAGTGGAAACAAGGAAATAATTACACCGGCAACAGGAATCAATCCTAGTAAGAAAATCATGACAGCCAATACGAGAAGCTGCGGAAATCCTAAGACGATTAATGCAATTACAGTGAGTACACAATTGAAAACCGCAATTAAAAACTGTGCTTCAATTACTTTACCGAATGATCTTGCAAACCTTTCACCAAAATATGCAATCTCCTCATAAAAAATCTTCAGACTACTATCTTTAAATTTAGAAGTAAATGTAATAATACGCTCTTTTTCTAATAAGAAAAATAAGCTTAATATGAGAGACAATAATATTTGTAAACTTACCTTCCCTATATTTGCAATCGATTGATAGATGACATCTACACCTTGTTCTATATATTTTGATACTTCCATCCCATTAATTGTTGAAAGTGCATATTTAATGATCTCATTATCAGGTGGATTTTGAAAAAACAACCTAAACTGATAAATCAATTGGGAAATCTGTATCGTTAGCACAGGTAAATATTTATATAATGTTGTGCCGATAAAAGTAACTAATATGATATACAAACATGCGATAACAATTTTCCGATTCACTTTTAACTTCTTTGAAATAAAACGTTGAAGCCGATCCATTAAAAATGTCAGTATAAACGTAATTAATATTAAATTGATCATACTTTTTAATCCATATAAGACAAGCGCAACTATTATTAAAACGAGAAACCGTTGGAACCCTCTACTTCGAAAGAAATTTTTCACTTCATTCATTAAGATTTAACCTCCCCCTTCAATGGATGGAAATTGAATATATTACATTTTATGAACCTCTATAGACAATCTTTCTTACTAATTGAGAAGAATCCTTTTTTCTTTTCATATTGTTAGATTCTTTTCATTCCAGCCTACAAACCTATTTCAGTGAAACTCTTTTTCCGTTTACTCTTTTACAGTTTTGGTGATCTTCTATTTTTAGACTGCTGCTCATACGCATATCCAATATTGAACAGTTCCTTTTCACCAACAACGTTATCTTTACCCACTTTTTCATGTTGTTTCCTCCACTCTAAAAGCTGCTCAATTGTATTGAAAAAGAGAGTTACCCTTGTAACCCTCTCTTATTAAAATGCTAAATGAAAAAATGAAGAATTTCAATTTAATTCATTCTTTTTTTGTATTTGCTTCGCTAATAACTCCTTCACTTGATTATACGTTAATCCTGAATCTCTATTTAAACGTTTTACTTCCTCAACATCAGTACCTACCACTGTATATTTTTTCTCATCATTCATTTTTCCACTTCCCTTTCTACTGCATTATTTCTTATATTTTTTCCCTAAACCCTTATAAATTAATACAAATAAGGAAACTGTCCGAAATTCAATACCTAAGGGCAATTACGTAAGAGGAAAAGATAAAAAAATGTCGAATGTATATACTTGTTGAATTTAAGAACTTGGAGGATATATTTTGAAAACATATGAATTTAAACATAACAGTCCTACATTGGAAGAGTATAAATATTTATGCGATTCTGTTGGATGGACTAATTATATGAATTTTGAAGTGGCGGAAACTTCACTGAAAAATTCTATTCACTGCATCACAGTCAATGATAATGAAAAAATGATCGGCATGGGGAGAATTGTTGGTGATGGATCTATCTATTTCTATATTCAAGATATAGTAGTTCATCCAAACTACCAGAAACATGGTATTGGGAAAGAAATCATGCATCGTTTAGTTTCATACTTACATGAGTATGCCCCTGATAAGGCGTTTGTCGGTTTGTTTGCATCAGAAGGTAAAAAATCGTTCTATGAGAAATTTGATTTTAAAGATTACTCACCAAACATGACGGGGATGTTTACTGTCATTTCAAAAACATAATAGATTTTTAATTGTAGGGAAAGACTTCGATTCCTCTGTAGGAAATTGCGCTTGCAGTAACAGTTTAACATTACATACGAAAGGAGAGTACATTTATGGCTGTACTCTCCTTTTATTTCACTCTTTACATATTATACTTCTTAATAAAATTTCACTACATCTTCAGTAGGTAAGAAAGTTCTTTCTCCCGGTTGTTCATTTGGCTCACCAAATGGCATTTGTCCTACTAAGCTCCACTCTGCTGGAATGTTCCAAGTTTCTTTCACTTCAGCATCTACGATTGGATTGTAATGTTGTAGGGATGCACCAATTCCTTCAGCTGATAATAACATCCATACAGTATGTTGTAACATTGCATTTCCTTGATGAGACCAGAATGGGAACTGATCTTTATATAATGGTGCATTTTCTTGCATTTTTTCTACTGTCGCTTGATCTTCAAAGAATAACACAGTCCCAACACCTGTATGGAAACCTTTTAATCTTTCTACAGTCGCTTCAAAGTTTTCTGCTGGTACGCGGGCTCTTAGTGTTTCTTTAACAATATCCCAAAACTTTTCATGCTCTCCATCCATTAATACAACCATACGGCCACTTTGCATATTGAAAGATGTTGGTGCGTGTAAAGCTGTTTGTAAAACTTCTTCAATTCTTTCTTTCGTAATTGCATCGTTTTTTGTTACTTTACGAATAGAACGACGGTTCACGATTGCTTCTTTTAAGTTTGTTGTAGTTGCTGACATGTTAATTCCTCCAAATATTTGTTTTATAATTTATTTTGTTATTTCATAACAAGCGAATTAGCAATATCCATCTGTATTACACTGCATACCTTCAAATGAATTTGTTTTTTCCTTTTCAATTTCTTTATCAATGACTCTTTGTAGCGTTTCTTTACTAGCAAGTCCTTGAATGATTTCATCTCCAATCATGACAGTTGGAACAGCCATAATATTCGCTTCATCATATGCGTGCTGAATTGCTTCTTGATGCTTTTCTTTATATTTACGATTTACTAAAGCATCTTTAAATTCGGCTTCAGGAAGACCTACTTCTACCGCTAATTTTGTTAAAACATTAATATCTTCAATGTTTTGCTCTTCTTGGAAAAATGCTGTGAATACGCGGTGATGATACTCATTTCCAAGCCCACGTTCTTTCGCAAATTGACATCCTTCAAAAGCTAAATGTGTATATGGATGCGGAGAAACACGCGGCAAACGCATATCGATTCCTAACTTTTTCGCGGTTGGAAGAATGAAAGCATCCCATGAACCTAATTTTTCCGGCTCATTCCATGGATCTATTTTTGAATATGGACTTGGACGTAATTCAAATGGCATCCATTCAATCTCTACATCATTCTCTTTCGCTACCTCATCTAATGGACCTTTTGCTAAAAAACAAAATGGACATATAAAATCTGAGTATACTTTCATTTTTACAGTCATAATTTTCACACCTTACCCTTACTGTTGTAATCAAAATAGTTACATTAATGATAAAAAAATATAAATATGATTTAAGCATTCATTTTTTCTTGCAAAGTTTCAAACAACTGCCCCATCGTAATATTTCTTAAAACTTCTTCCATCGCAGATTGCGCTTGTATTAATATAACTTCTAATACAGCTTGAATATTCGCTCCAATTGGACAATCTGGATTTGGTTGCTCGTGAATATGAAATAGCTTATCTTCTTCGACTACATTTACTGCATGATACACATCCAACAATGTGATTTCATGTAAATCCTTTAATAATCCCGCACCACCTGGGCCACGATTTACATATACAAATCCAGCTTGCTTCAAGTACGACATCATTTTACGAATGACTACTGGATTCGTATTTACACTTTCCGCCATATAGTCTGAAGTACAAAGTGAAGATGGATTGTTTTTCAAAATAGATAAAATATGAACAGCTATAGAAAAGCGGCTGCTAATTTTCATCGTAATCACCACCTCGATGTAATCATTATAGTTACAACAAAAAGATAAGTCAATCCTTTTCATATATTTTTTATAAGCAAATTAAAAAGTGCCCCATTATGATATATGAGACACCTGTTGTTATTCTGCAAATAGCGCTTGAAATTCATCAATAAATAGCTGCACAGCGATTGAAGAATCCTTTAATGAAGGAACAGCTAAAGCAATTTCTCTCCATACTTGCGGTTCCAATTCTCTCGTTTGCACATTCTGTGGTAAATTCGTTAAAGATAATTCAGCTAATATTGCAATACCTAACCCTTCCTGAATCATATTTAAAGCTGTAGTAACAGTCGATATTACATATTCAGCCCGAAGTGGTACGTTGGCTTGTTTAAACATATCAATAATGGGTGGTTCGTATCCGCCCTTACATAATATGATCGGTTCATTCTCTAAATCACTAATTGTAATAGAGTCTTTCTTACAAAGAGGATGATCCTCTCTTAAGATAGCAACCATTTTTCCCTTCGTTAATGGGACTATCTCCATCTCTTTATTAGGCAAAATAACAATTCCTATATCAACAACCCTCGATATTAACCAATCTTCAACTTCTTTAATTGTTCCTTCACAAAGAACGACCTCTAAGTTCGGATACTTCTCCTTAAAATGGTTTATCATTTTCGGTAAGAAATGTGCCGAAGCACTCGGAAAACTCCCAATTCGAATCGTCCCCACTTCGTGTCCTTTCTCCATCGCAACTTCTTGTTCAATCTTCTCTACACCGTTCAAAATCTCTCTAATATGTACAAGAATTCTGTTTCCTACATCCGTAACAATTAGCCCTTTTCGTTTATCACGTATAAGAATCGTAACTCCTAACTCTAACTCAATACTTGAAATGGCATGACTGACTGCTGGCTGCGTCATGTTTAACACTCTGGCAGCCTTCGTAAAACTACCTAACTCAACAGTTTTTATTAATACTTGCAGTTGTGTAATGGTCATAACTAATCACTTATACTCCTTATAAAAAAGATTCATTTTATTTATTACAGTCGATATCATATCATAGTGAAATGAATAACAACAAGGAGGTCTTACCGTGACACAGCTTTCTCGAACTAAGACGGCCATCATCCTTACCTTTCTCGTTTTCATGTGGGGAATCAATTGGCCTTTATCTAAGTTTGCCCTGCATTATACACCACCCGTTTTATTTGCAGGCGTTCGAACTTTAATTGGAGGATTCATTTTACTCCTTTTCGCATTACCGAAATACAAAGAGTTACACTTAAAAGAAACTTGGCATTTATACGTTATTTCTTCTTTACTTAACATCATTATATTTTACGGATTACAAACTGTCGGACTTCAATATATGCCTGCTGGGCTATTTTCCGCCATCGTATTTCTACAACCAGTTTTACTCGGCATTTTCTCATGGATTTGGCTTGAAGAATCTATGTACGGGTTAAAAATTTTCGGGCTTGTTCTTGGATTTATTGGCGTAGGTGTGATTAGCTCTAGTAGTTTAACTGGACATATTTCTATTATCGGAATCCTTCTCGCGATAGGATGCGCGATTGGCTGGGCACTTGGAACAGTATTTATTAAAAAGACTGGGCACCGCGTTAATTCCATTTGGATGGTAACACTTCAGCTCATTATTGGTGGACTTTGCTTAATTGGATTTGGTTCAGAGTTTGAAAGCTGGTCTAGTATCGCTTGGAGTATACCATTTGTTAGCGTACTACTCTTTATTTCATTCTTCGTTATTGCAATGGGATGGCTGGCATACTTTACTCTTGTTGGAGCTGGTGAAGCAAGTAAAGTTGGGGCTTATACATTTCTTATTCCACTAATCGCTATTATTGTAAGTTCAATTTTCTTACATGAGGCCATTACTATTAGCTTATTCATCGGACTATTATTTATTGTGGTGAGTATTTGTTTCGTAAATATACAGCCGAAAACACTTGCTGTGAGGCAGCAGGTTGAAGTGAAATAAATATGGGAAAGAGCCTACTGTTTGTAGGCTCTTTTTCACCCTTTTATCAGTACAGTTCAGTTACGGAGAGTTGTATTAAAAGGAATTTTTTTCTTTTTTATTGTATGATTATACTTAAGTAGTAAGAATATTACCTCTACTATAATGGACTAACAATTCTAATCATAAGGGGGCCTTATATGGTTTTACAGTATAAAGAATTTGGATATTCAAGCTCACCACTTATGGTTTTTATTCATGGGGGCGGAGTCAGTGGTTGGATGTGGGACAAACAAATTAAACATTTTACTAACTATCACTGCCTTGTTCCTGATTTACTTGAGCAAGGAAAAAATAGAAGTAAAGATCCTTTCTCAATAAACTTTAGTGCTGAAAAAATCATAGAACTAATTGAAGAAAAAGGACAAGGGAAAACTGTTATAGTAATTGGGTTTTCATTAGGCGCTCAAGTATTAATTGCTATGCTCAGCATGAAACCAAACTTAATTCAATATGCTATGATAAATAGCGCATTAGTTAAACCAATTCCTTTCTCTAAAACATTAATAAGCTCTCTTAGCTTAACCTACTGTTTAGTAAAGAGTAAGACATTTTCCAAAATACAAGCAAAATCAATGTACATAGATGAAACACAGTTTGATAACTATTATCATGACAGTTGTCAAATAAACAAAAATACATTTGTAAGGATATTAGAAGAAAATATGTCGTTTACAATACCAAAAAGTTTCAAAGATGCTAATAGTAATATATTAGTAACTGTTGGAGACAAAGAAAAAAGAATTATGAAGGACTCAATGACTGAAATCCTTGAAAATAATACGAATTGCACAGGTATTATCATTCCTGAAATTGGACATGGCATCTCTTTAGCAAATCCCATACTATTTAATACTATAATTGAAAACTGGCTCGAACATGATATCCTGCCGGAAGACTTCATAATCGTCAATTAAATTCCAGACATCAATAAATTTCATTATAGAGTGGCTATAATAGTGCCGATATCCTCATTCCTTCTAATCCATAGACCTAATAAAAAAGGTCTCATTATTTACGATGAGACCTTTCAATCTTACTTATCTTTTACGACGTACTACAAAAACACACGCACCTACCGACGATACAATCGCCAAAATAGATAAAACAATCGCTATCAATTGTATATTACTAGTAGCTTCATTCTTTTCTAGACTAGACACTTCACCATGTTCTCCTGTTAGTGACGTACCTTTTGCAATTGTAGTAAGTGAATGTGGTTTTTCAGCTTTTTCATCCCCTGTCCATTCAACAATTTCTCCGTCTTTATATTGTTGATATGCATCCCAAGCTATTTTTTGTTCTTTATCAGGGTTTTTAGCGACGAAAGTAAATCGCTGGAACTGACCAGGTAAAATCCCTTCTCCCGTTGCTTCCCATACTACTGTTTTCACTTTTCCAGCATTATCTTTTTGCTCTTCCACTTTCCATCCTGGCACTGGTTCATACTGTTGGAACTCCACTCCAGACGGTATTTTCAATGTGATTTTTGTCGTTGCTACATTCTTTTCAACTGGTACTTTTATCGTGTAAGTCTCCCAAGAGTTAACGTCCGAAGTTGCTGGTTTCACAGTAACATGCGCACTAACAGGTAACGAAAAAATCACCATTGCAATAATTGTTGCGATCATTGTTGTGCCAAATTTTTTTATACGTTTCATTTTCTATTAGCTCCTTTTTATCTATACCTTCTCTTTATCTGCCGCCTACTATAAATTTATAATCCGTATCAAAGCTATCAAGAGATTTTGTTAATCCATGCACTTGTATATTCCAGTTTCCTGTCATGTTAATATACATACCTTCCGCTTCATATTCTCCTGGTGACACGGCCGAAACTTTAAATGAACCTTTTCCCATGTTCATATCCAATGATTGTGTAGTTAAAATAATTTGCTCCATATCAGTAACAGGGTTTCCATTCTCATCATTTAAAGTAATATGGAATGTATTTTGTCCTACTTTATTAGGACTTACATTTAGCGTCATTTCATATCCATTATCCAATTGTTTACTCTCTGTAAAAGGTCCAGTAGGAGGCATCGGTGGTGTTTGTACGTTTGTCATAAAAGCTACGATTACGAAAATGGTAATTCCAATGATAAACTCTACTTTCACCGTAGCGCCTAATCCTTGCTCCGCTCTCATTTTCCCTTTCACATAATGCACAATTCCCAATATCCCCATGAAAATGAATAAAAGTATCTTCGCTAATAAAGCTAATCCATACTTCGTATCAAATAACGAGTGGATTGTTGGTATAAAGAATGTACTGTTAAAAAGACCTGTTATTAAAATTACGACGACAGCACCTGTTGCCCACGGTGAAAAGCGCTTAATCATATCCCAATACACACCCCACTTATCATCCTCTTTACGTAAAAGGAGAACAATAGATGATAGACCACCAATCCATAACGAAGCTGCGAATAAATGTAGAAAGTCCATAACGACCGCAATCTCTTTAAACTTTAAACCAAATGCATGACTATTAAAGGCTTTCATAACAAGTATCCCGATAAACAATAGTATCGGAATGCTCCATACTTTAAACGACGACAGCTTCTCACACTTCATCGCAAAATACGTAACAATTATAAGCGAACTAATAAGAACCATTTGAGTAATCCATACATATCCAAAAACAGAAAGCTGTAATGTTTCTTTTAATAGTAACGGATTGAATGCTTCTAACCATGAAACATCAGCATTTATTTTCGCTTGCAATGGTAGATTGAATAGTAAGCTAATCAATATACCCAATAATGAGATCCATATTATGTTCTTACTCCTTAATCGAACCGAGGTTGCATTCCCTTTATATATAATAAGATTAAAGAATAGCACGCCTATAAATAGTGAGAAACTTGTATATAGAACCCCACGTTCCATAATCATATCTATTTGCGGGACATACCCCATCTCTTCTACTTGTATATCGTCTGCTCCCGCTTCCTCTGATCCAATTCGGAACGGAATAACTCCTTGAATAGGATGCCCGTCAGCTGAAATCACTTTCCACTGAATAGAGTAGAGTCCGTTTTTCAAATTTTCTTTTAACCCTACTTCTATTAATTTTTTATTTTCTTTATCAATATGAGCATCTTTTTGATCTACTCTTGTACCTGAGGTATCTCTTACAAACAATGTATTAAAATGCGAAACTTGTATATCCTCATCGAATTCAATTTTCACAACAGATGGTGCCTTCTTCAACGTTTCATTTTCAGCAGGGTTTGATTTCACAATGTACGCATGAGCAGATGCACTTTTCGGCATCGATATGATAAGTACACATGCAATTAATAGCCATGCCCCTAACCTTTTCATTACTTTCACAATCATTTCACTTCTTTCTTCCTCATCACTATATTTTCCTTTACCTTCCCAAGTTCGATTCTCCACCGAAATATTAACCTGATTAAATATAAATTTTTATACAGTGTAATTCTTTATTTCTCTCTCACCTCTAAACTTCCAATACAATAGTAACTACCTTCATAGACACAACTTACATTTTTAAAGTCGATTGTTATTATATCATAAAATATATTTATGTAAGTTTCTGAAGAAGAAAAGTTATCGTGAATCATTTGTGAAGAAAGTGTGAAATACATAAATAAAAAAGGTATTACGTTTTTACGCAATACCCTTCTTCCATCATAAAATTTCTTTATTTCTCTTCCGGATAATCACAATACTCAATGATTGTTCCCTCTGTGTCCGCGGGGTTAAGATATATTAATCTTCTACCGTGCTTATTAATTCGAAGTGTATGCTCTAACGTTCGAATACCTTGTTCTTTTAGCTCTTCTAGAGCCACATCTAAATCATCGACACGATACGCAATGTGATGAACACCTTTACCTTTTTGTTTAATAAAGCGTGCTATTGGAGATGTCGTATTATTCGTAGGCGCAAGTAATTCAATTCTATCTCCATCCACTTCAAGAATGGCTACTTCGCTTTCAACACCAGGAGCTTCACTTACATAACGATCTATTAAAGTTCCTAACAACACCTTTTCATAAAAACGTATCGTACTATCTATATCTCGAACTGCGATGCCGATATGATCAATTGTTTTTTTCATTTTATTTCCCCTACTACTTTATTTTCTTTCATTATTAATAGTAACAAAAAAAGTTATAGAAACAAGTTCTATAACTTTTTTATTTAACCTATTTTCTTATTTGCACTAGCTGCTGGTTGAACTTGATTTTTTACTTTCACAATACTAATGCCGTATCCGATCAGTCCGCCAATAAGTGCTGGTAAAATCCAGCCTAATCCAACTTCATGCATTGGAAGTAACTTAGCAAGAATATCGTTCACTACTGCTAATTTCATACCAGCTGCATTTAATCCATCAAACATACTTACAATAAATGTTATTAATAAGCTACCTTGATACACTTCTGCTCGTCCTTTAAATAATGGATGAAGGAGTGTTAGGAAAATTAATACAATTGCTAATGGATAAATTGCGATTAATACTGGAACAGAAATTGCGATTAATTGTGTTAAACCTACATTCGCAACAACTGCACTGAACACTGATAATATAATTGCAATCTTTTTATAAGAAACGTTCGGGAATAGCTTATGGAAAAATGAAGAACACGCTGAGACTAGTCCAACACTAGTAGTTAAACATGCTGCTATAACCATAATCCCTAATATAATTCCGCCGTATGACCCGAAGTAATAGTTTGAAACTTTTGCTAATACAGCACCACCGTTATCTAAGTGGCCAAGTTTTGCAACACTTGAAGCTCCCATAAATGAAAGTGCTGAATAGATTATTGCTAAAATAGATGCAGCAATCAATGTTGCTTTTGCACAAACAATCATAATATCTTTTTTTGTTTTTGCGCCCTTTTCTTTAATCGCATTTATGATGATGATACCAAATACGAATGATGCTAACGTATCCATTGTTAAGTAACCTTCTTGGAACCCTTTAAAGAACGCATGTGATGTATACGCCTCTGCAGGTGCTTGCATTTCTCCCATTGGATGAATAAAAGCAAATGCTACTAAAATTCCAATAAACGTTAATTTAATTGGCGTTAAGATTTTTCCTACAATATCGACAATTTTCGCGGGATTTAGCGAAAAAAAACAAGTAATGCTAAAAAATACAATTGTAAAAAGAATAAGTGCTGTAGAACTGAAACCTTCTGACACGAACGGCTTAATACCAATTTCATAAGAAACGCTGCCTGTTCTCGGAATAGCGAATAACGGACCAATTGCTAAATATAAAACTGTCGTAAATACAATTCCGAATACTGGATGCACGCGGCTTGCTAACGATTGTAAATCCTCTTTACCTGAAATACCAAATGCTAATACTCCTAGCAACGGTAAACCTACACCTGTTACTAAAAATCCAGCGTTTGCAATCCATACATTTTCTCCTGCCGATTGCCCTAACATTGCCGGGAATATTAAATTTCCTGCTCCAAAAAATAGTGCGAATAACATTAATCCAATAACTACTATGAACGAAAACGGTACTTTGTTCGTCATAATATAACCTCCATTCCAATCCTTTTATCTCATTTCCATTTTTAACTAATTGAATTTTCTGAATTTTTAACTTAAGTATCAACTATTCTTGACCTCATTATAGTTTGAAATATAATATTTTGCAATACTATTTTCAAACTTTTCTTTTATTTTATAAATATACATTTTTTAACATAGAAATAGACTAAAAAACCAACATGGTCATCCATGTTGGTTTTTTGCATGTATTATCAATTAAAATTTCGCCGCTACTTTTTTAACGTTCTCTAAACCTTCTTCAACAATTTGTTGTGAACGATCTGGATATTGATTGTGCCCTTCAATTACAACAGTCTCTGGATTTGTAATTCCCCAGAATCCAAGTACAGTTGTTACATAATTAACTGCCATTTCCATAGGAGCCATTTGTTCTGAAGAGTAATCTGAACCACGCGCGCCTAATACAACGACCTTCTTATCACCAGCTAAACCTTCTGGGCCATTTGCTGTATATTTAAATGTTTTTCCAGCTTGAGATAAGTATGAAATATACGTAATTAATGGCGCTGGCACTGTGAAGTTCCATAGTGGAAAGGCAAATACAACTTTATCAGCTTCTAAGAACTGATTTAAATATTGATCTACCGTAGCTACAGCCTTCTCTTCTTCTGCTGTTAACTCCATTCCTTGACTACGTTTGTATCCACCTGAAATAGCGATATTTCCGTAATACGGCAGATCTAATGCGAATAAATCTAACTCCGTAATTTCTGTATTTGGGTTCGCTTCTTTATAAGCACTTACAAATGTTTCATACATTCTTGAACTAACTGCTTGCTCCGCTGGACGATCGTTTGCTTTTACAAATAATACTTTTGACATTGTTTTATTCTCCTCTATTTTTGTATTTTCTTCTTTTTTACCAAATAACGAGCTAAATAATCCCATTTTCTTCACCTAAACTTTCTTATCATATTCATTATTCATCATCACAAAAATTCTTATTCTAATAAAAAGTTCCAATAGATACCTTAAGTAAAGATACAAAAAACTTTTTGTTATTTAATTACCTTATGTAAGTG
>NZ_BOQB01000030.1 GCF_018332475.1 Bacillus sanguinis
GTGCTACTGGCGCTCAAGGACCAGCTGGCGCAACGGGTGCTACTGGCGCTCAAGGTGCTACTGGCGCAACAGGACCAGCGGGTACTCCAATTCCTGTAACTATCGCTGCAATTGGAAACTCAAATCCACAAACTATATCCCCTGGAACAAACCTCCAATTCAATCAAGTTTTTGAGCTAACTAACATCTCTTTCAACGATACTTCAGATACTTTAACAATTTTAGAAACAGGCGTATATGATATTAGTTTCTCAGCGTCTACAACTTTCCCAGGATCTTCACCATTTGGATTCGGTATTTCATTCAATGGTCAACCACCTACTCGTAACTTCTCAACTAACGTTATCGGTAGTGCTGTTTCGTTCTCTACAATTGTTACTTTACAAGCTGGTACAACGGTTTCTATACAGCCTACAGCAAACACTATTTCTATTCCTAACACAGGCGATACAACTGCAACACTATCTATATTCCGCATTTACTAATTTTCACTCAATAAGTATATTTATAATAGTATGTATCGATTAACCGTGCATTAAATCTCTCTTTATATAGAAAGGAGCACTTATTTGGGAGGATAAGTGCTCCTTCTTTACGTTTCTTTACCTCAAATTTACTCTATCTTAATCCTCATTTTGTATGATAAATAGTGAAGTCTACGATATGAAAGAGGGATGAAAATGAGAGTTATGTCACTAATACGTATTTGGTTTGCTCTTATGGTATGCATTATTTTATGTGTAGGATTTTTTTTAACTCTACAATATTCCACTATATCAAAAGCAGAGAGAAAAACTGTTCCATACAAACTTTTGTATACAAAACAAAGCAACATCCCTTATTCCAATGCAACAAATAATGAAAAGAAAGTTATAACAGGAATGCTTATTACGAACGCTTCTAGTTCCGAAACATTACTTCAAATTGCTGAAACGATTAAAGATCAGTATACAAATAAAAAAATCGATGAAATTACACTTTCTATCCACAATGAAAATAATGGTAATTACGAAGAAGAATTACCTTACGAACCTATTAGTAAAGGAAAAATAATCGTCACATACGATTCTCAATCCTTTGGCAGTACGAACATTATACTTAACGAGTCTTAACTAATAAGAAGAAGGGATAATTTCATACGAAAAAGAGGCGAATTTCGTTATTCGCCTCTTTCTTTTACCAAAATGAAGGAATCCATTCTTTCACTTTATCAATCCACTCTTGTTGCTCTTTTTTTCTTTGTTGTTCCTCTTCTTTCCTTCTCTTCTCTTCTTCTTTTCTTCGTTTTTCCTCTTCTATTGTATTCAATTGTTTTTTATAATCAGCTTCAGATATGAGCGATAACTGGAATGCTTTTTGAGCTGGATTGGCATTCGCTTTTTTCATAATATCCCGGAACATTGTTGTCGTAATTTGACTGCCCCCTGGAACATAATGATCGCTATCTGTTTTATCATACCCTACCCAAATCGCACCTACTAAATCTGGTGTGTATCCAACAAACCATGAATCCTTTGCACCAGTGCTCGGTCCATTTACAATTTGAGTAGTTCCTGTCTTACCTGCCGTATCAACATTATAAACTTTCGCCTTTTCGCCCGTTCCCTTTTCAACCACACCTTTTAATAAATATGTCATCTTTTGAGCAATTTTCTCGCTCGTCACCCGTGTCTCTTTCTTATACCACTTTCCAATTGTTTCACCTTCAGCATTTTGTATCTCCCTAATCGCATGAGCTTCCACTTGAACACCGTCATTTGCAAATGTACTATACGCTTGAGCCATTACAAATGGAGAGGTTCCCACATGCATCCCGCCTAAAGCAATCGGATACGTACGATCTTCTGGCACTAATGGAATACCAAATCGCTCTAAAGATTTCAATCCTTTATCTAATCCAATTTGCTCCAATAGCCAAACAGCTGAAACATTGTACGACTTTGCCACGGCTTCATACATTGTCACATCACCGTGAAAAGTATGATCACTATTTTGTGGTTTATATTCTTTAATATTAAATGGTTCATCTTTTAATATATCGTATACTTCATAACCGTCCTCTAACGCTGGTACATATACAGCCAGAGGCTTTAACGTTGAGCCAGGTTGTCTTTTTAATTGGGTTGCATGGTTAAACTGTAAAAACTGATACGGACCTCTACCTCCAACTAAAGCTGGTACACCACCTGTTTTTGGATTCATAAGAACTACACCAGTTTGCATAAGCTGGTCTGATCCATTATCTTTGAAATAACTCTCATTATTCACAACGTCTTCCACAGCCTGTTGTTTTTTCGGATCAAGCTCTGTATAAATACGATAACCACCCGCTAAAATTTCATTTTGTGTTAATTCGTACTTGTCCATCGCTTCCCTAACAATATAGTCTACATATTGAGAGTATTTCCCCTTGTATTTATCATCCACACCACGTTTTAACACGAGGCCGCTCTCTTTTTCTTTATTATACTGTTCGTCAGAAATATATCCTTGTTCTTTCATTAAACTTAATACAACATTACGTCGTTCGATTGACTTATTAAAGTTTTTATAAGGCGAATACGCAGACGGTGCTTTAATCAAGCCTGCAATCGTTGCAGCTTCTGAAACTGTTAAATCTTTTACATCTTTATCAAAATAAGATTTAGCTGCCCTTTTTATACCCCAAGCACCTTCACCAAAATAAATTTGATTCATATACATTTCAATAATTTCATCTTTCGTATACGTACGCTCTATTTTTTTTGTTAAAAAATATTCCTTTATTTTTCGAGAGTATGTGCGATCTTGTGTCAGAAATACATTTTTTGCTAGTTGCTGTGTAATTGTACTTCCCCCTGCTACAACTTCTCCTGCTGTAATATTTTTAAAAACTGCACTAATAATTCCACTATAGTAAATACCGTGATGGTTAAAAAATTCCTTATCTTCTACTGCAACAATTGCCTGTACCATAATATCAGGAATATCTTTCCTTTTAACACCTTCTGTTTTAGAGGAAGCTAATTTAGTCGCAACTTCATTATTTGCATCATAAATTAAGGTTGGTTGCGGAACAGCTTGTTTTAATTCAGATATGTCTTGAATAGAAATTATTATATTTATAGCAATAAATAGAGTAGCAAGTAAACTTCCTAATACAATTAATGAATTACGAAGTTTCTTCCTCTTGTTGAACCACTCCTGCATGTTTTTTAAGTGAGTGTTCTTCAATTTCATTCGTTCACTTCCTTCGTTTGTTTACACTCTTCTTTTCAAAAGGAAGAATATACCTCCTTTTAAATTTATTATAATAACGTAGTCTTTCCTGTAGTGTAAAGCTTTTCTTTCACATTCATACTTTTTGCAAGAAAAGGACATTCTACAAGTAAGATATTCAATAGTGATTATTAATATTATTAATACAACAATGAGAGTTATGTTAAGTTTTTGTAAACTTTTCGATAAAATGTTTTAAAAAACGACAGTTTTTTGTTAGAATTGACTAGCCAATATATTTTACATATATTACTTTTGTGGGGGTAACTAATAATGGTCTTTAAATCAAAAAAAGATAAATTTTCTGAAATGTTAATGAATGTTTCCGAAAATTTAAAAGAAGGCGCGCAGTTTTTCGTGGAGTATAAAATTAAAAATGCTAGCGATTTAAAAGAGTTTTCTATGCGCATGAAAGAGTATGAGTCAAAAGGTGACTCATTTATTCACGAAATCATTATGGAGCTAAACAAAGCGTTTATTACTCCTATTGAACGTGAGGACATCCTACAACTTGCAATGAGTATGGATGATGTATTAGACGGATTAGATCATAGTGCTGGTCTATTCGAAATGTATTCTATTACAGAAGCTGATGAATACATGATTAAATTCGTTGAAGCAATTAATCAATGTGCGATTGAGATTGCAAATTCTGTTGAACTACTATCTAAAAAGAAGTTAGTCGACATTCGTACGAACGCGATTAAGATTAAGGATTATGAATCACAATGTGATGATATTCGCCGTCATGCGATTAAGCACTTATTCTCTCGTGAGAAAGATCCGATTAAGATTATTCAATACAAAGAGATTTACGAAGAGCTTGAAGAAGTAGCGGATAGCTGCCAAAGCGTTGCAAACGTATTAGAAACAATTATTATGAAGAACGCGTAAGGAGTTTGATCATGGATACACTCTTGATACTGACCGTTTTAGTAGTCATTTGCGCTTTAGCTTTTGACTTTATTAATGGATTTCACGATACAGCAAACGCTATTGCAACGGCTGTTTCAACGAAAGCTCTAAAGCCTAGACATGCAATTATTATGGCAGCTATTATGAACTTTTTAGGTGCGATGACATTTACAGGTGTAGCAAAAACGATTACAAAAGATATCGTTGATCCATTTGCTTTACCAAATGGTTCTCTTGTAATTTTAGCTGCTTTACTTGCGGCAATAGCTTGGAATTTAATTACTTGGTACTACGGTATTCCAAGTAGTTCTTCGCATGCAATTATTGGCTCAATCGCAGGTGCAGCTATCGCTGCTGCCGGTATTAGCTCATTAAATCTTAAAGGGTTCATAAAAATTCTTGAAGCCTTAATCATTTCACCGATTATCGCTTTTGTTATTGGTTATATCGTATACAGTATTTTTAAAGTGGTCTTCAAAAACTTTAACTTAACGAAAACGAATAAAAACTTCCGTATATTCCAGATCTTCACTGCCGCATTACAAGCTTATACACATGGTACGAACGATGCGCAAAAAGCAATGGGAATCATTACGATGGCTCTTATGGCCAATAACTATCATACTTCTAGCGACATCCCGTTCTGGGTACAATTATCTTGTGCAATCGCAATGGGTCTTGGTACTTCTGTCGGTGGATGGAAAATTATTAAAACTGTCGGTGGACAAATTATGAAAATTCGTCCTGTAAATGGTGTAGCTGCCGATTTATCATCATCACTTGTTATTTTCGGTGCAACATTCATTCATTTACCAGTTAGTACGACGCACGTTATCTCTTCTTCTATTTTAGGGGTTGGTGCTTCTCATCGTGTAAAAGGTGTAAAATGGGGAACAGCAAAACGCATGTTAATTACTTGGGTTATCACGCTTCCTATTTCAGCTTCTTTAGCTGCTTTATTTTACTCTTTATTACACTTAATCTTTTAATTAAAAGTCGTCTTCCTTATTTTTCTAGGAAGACGACTTTTTTGTGAACAAACCTTTTTCTCATTAAAAAGCGTGTATAATAATTGGTGGATAAGTTATATAGAGGAGTTGGAAATTTTGGAATACATCATGTTACTTTTCATCGGACTAATCGCCGGGACAGTCGGGAGTCTAGTCGGGCTTGGTGGCGGAATTATTATCGTTCCGTTATTAATTGGATTACACAGTCTGTCACCACAACTTGCAGTAGGAACTTCAATGGTAACAGTCGTTTTTACAGGGCTATCCTCCACCCTTACTTATATGAAGCATAAACGAGTAGATTACAAAAGTGGACTTATTTTATTTATCGGGAGTGGCCCTGGTGGCATTATCGGCTCATGGGCGAACAAATTTTTAAACCAAGATACATTTTCTTTATATTTTGGAATTTTCCTTATTTTTGTCTCCATCCTTCTTATGTTACGAGACAAATTAAAACCTCTTTCTTTATCAAATATGGCTGTAATTAAGCGTTCTTTTACAGATAACGAAGGAAACACTGTACACTATCAATTCCCACCGCTTCTCGCTATCTTTATCGCTTTTATAGTTGGTTTTATATCTGGATTATTTGGAATTGGTGGCGGTGCCTTACTTGTTCCAGCAATGATGCTACTTTTTGCATTCCCAGCACATATTGCTGTAGCAACTTCGATGTTTATCGTATTTCTATCAGCAATTGTAAGTTCTGCAACCCATATCTCCCTTGGAAATGTTAGCTGGATTTACGCATTAATTCTTATTCCGGGCGCATGGATCGGCGGAAAAATCGGGGCTTATATTAATACAAAATTAAGTGGTAAAGCCGTAATTAATTTATTACGTATCACATTAATTATTCTCGGAACTAGATTAATCATTACTTCTTTTTTATAACGCGTTCTTTTTAGAATGCGTTTTTTCTTATACACATGAATATAAAAATCCTCCTAAGAGAACGAATAAAATTAAACAAACACTTAATAACATATAATTGGAAATATGTACTTTCTTCAAGTTGACCACTCCTATAACTGCGACTGTTATCTTTATGATAGCGAAAAAATAATTCAGTTGCAGTTACAAAGTGCTAACAATGCAAAATCATTTATTACAAATTTTATCCTTATATTTCATTTCTTTGTATATTCTATCGTTTTAATAAAAAAAGATGTCATATTGACATCTTTTTAGTGAAGAAGTGACCATCCCATAAAATCCTCATGTACTTGGCACGCCCTCTTATCGTTTCGATCATATAATTCAGCATAACTATCTGTTTCTTCATCGTAAGCCATCGTATAAATAATTTGGCCGTCTACTTCAACGGATAATACGACTCCACCTTTCATCTCTTCTACATGAATGATAGCATTCGCCGGAATTCTCATATCCGTCATTTTTATCGCATCTAACAATATACTAAACCCCCTACAGCGTATTCATTGCTAGTACTATTACACACTAAATAGTATACTACTGTAATAGCATATATTTCGTCAATGAAATTGCTGTTTAAAAGCATATTGTCTTTATACATATACGCTAAAATAAAAGAAATAGAAATGTTTAAATGGGGGGCTAACATTGATTCTACACAAAGGAGATGTACTATTCCGTCAAGGCGAGGACGGTCCTTTATATTTTATAAAAACAGGTTTATTAAAAGTAGTACGGATAGAAGAAGATGGAACACCATTTTTATTCAACATTATCGTTCCAGGTGAAACGATACCTCACCATTCTTTAATTTCACCGAAGGAATATCACGGTACAGCAATCGCTTTAATGAAAACAGAAGTTGAACCTATAATTAGTAATGAATGGTACGATCAACTTCAGGCCAATCCTGCATCATATGCAAATATTGCTATGCAACTACAATCAAAATTAAGAATGATGCAACAACGTATCGATCAATTGACAACCGTCTCTCCGAAAGAACGTCTTCATCGTTTACAAGAATGGTTCACACTATATTTAGGTGAGATTCCTATATATGAAATATTAACACAAACTGAAATTGGTCAACTGATCGGTATACGCCGTGAAACGGTAAATCGGCTGTTACGAGAACAAATAAAAAACGAGGTAAAATAATACCTCGTTTTTTGCTTATTTCAAACCTCATCTATTGTAAGCTTGCTGCTGGACCGAAAAACTCATAATGAATATGCTCTTGTTTCACACCTAAATCAGTTAGTGCAGCATTTATATGTTTCATAAATGGTACCGGACCACAGAAATAAAACTCTGCTTCAGTTGTTGGAATAATCGTTTGTAACCATTCAGCTTCAATGAAACCTTCTTTATCAAAGTTCTTCATTTCCAAATCTTTTTCAGTTGGCATAGAATAGCAAGTATACGCTTTAACTTGTTCGTATTCATTATCTACTGCCTCAACGTGTTCTTTCATTGCATGTGTATTACTATTTATCGCTGCATGAACAAAACATACATTACGTTTTGAATCTTGTTCAATTAACGTATTTAGCATACTCATCATTGGTGTAATACCTACTCCACCACTAATTAAGACAACTGGTAATGTTGAATCCATATTTAATACGAAATCTCCTGCTGGTGCACTTACTGGTAATATATCCCCTTCTTCTACATGATCATGTAAGTAGTTAGATACTTTACCATCCGGTGTATCTACACCTTTTTCTTTCTTTACACTAATACGATAATATTCTTTTCCCGGAGCATCTGATAAACTATATTGACGATTATGTGTATATGTTTCACCTTCTATATTTATTTGAATCGTTACATATTGTCCTGGGATGAATGAAGAAACTTTCCCACCATCTTCAGGTTTTAAATAAAATGATGTAATAACGTCGCTTTCCTTCACTTTTTTAACAACCACAAAGTTACGGAAATCTTTCCATCCACCTTCTTTATGTGCCGCTTCTTCATACATCTCTGCTTCAATGCTAATGAATGCATCAGCAATGACACCATATGCTTCTCCCCATGCATTTAAAACTTCATCAGGTGCACCTGCGACCTCTTTAATTGCACGTAGTAAACATGTACCTACAATCGGGTAATGCTCCGCTTTAATACCTAAACTTCTATGCTTATGACCAATTTGTTTTACAACTGGAATAATAGCTTCTAAATTATCAATATACGTTGCAGCTGCATAAACAGCATTCGCTAGCGCTTGTTGTTGTCTTCCTTTTTTCTGATTTGTATGGTTGAAAATATTCAATAATTCCGGATGTTCCGAAAATAAAATTTGATAAAATCTCGTTGTAATCTCAACGCCTTTTTCTTGTAATAATGGTACTGTTGACTTTACGATTTCAATTGTTTTTGCACTTAACATTGTATCCCACTCCTCTATTTCCTTAACTGTTTTTAGTTTAACTGAATTGTATAGTACATATTGTGATTTTAATCACTATTAACACTGTGTTTTTGTGAATAATATATGAACATTGCACTTACAAAAGAAAATAAGCCAACTAGAATTCTAGCTAGCTTATTATTTGGACTCTATAGCTTGTTCAATTACCCTTATATCTTTCCCATCTCCAAACTCTGTATACCCCCAGATGTTCGTTTCACCTCTATATTTATTTACGATAATATCTAAGTCATGATATACACGGTGTGCATAAACTACATACTCAATATTTTGAAGTTCCACACCTTTTTTTACAATTTCATAGCTTCTATTTACATCACGTTTTATTTTTTCATTCTTTATTTCTGTATGTATATTTTTTAAAGACGATTCTTGTTGTTGAAACCATTGTTTAAATTGGTTCCAGTCCCCTTCTGTATAATTCTCTGCTTTACCATAATTTAAGAAATTATTATAACTTTCATGTGTCATACGAATAAAATCAAGCACTTTTGTCTCTTCTTGTACATCTTCTACTTGAGCTATTGTATTTACCTCAGCAGGCTTATTCGCATAATGTAACAACACTTTCATGAGACTATAACTCGCAATGATCATTATGATAATAATCCCAAATACACGTAACAATTTCTTCATATACAGAACTCCTTCTCTACTAAAGATATTACAATGTATGACTATACTTGTAACATTCTCTCGTAGAAATATAATTCCTGTATAAATCTTCCCCATCATTTCGACAATATTTTTCTATACATTTCTCGTTGGCAAATGTTCTTGTAAAACAATATACCCTTCATAAGCTGTGTAACCGAGTATAGCCATTAATCCGATATAACAAGCAAATACCGTCCATTTCGTTTTCGTATTCACTTTGTAATAGTTTTCCTGTTGTCTCTTTTCTGCTTCCCATTCCTGTAATTTTCTTTCTGACATTTCAAATGCTTCTCTTATATGAATTGTATGGGTTTCTTTTTCATCTTCATATGGGACGTAATCAAGTGGCTCAAACTTTGGTAAAAGATACTCTAACACTTCAATCTTTTGCAGTTCTCCTGTTTTTAATTCTTTCTCTCTCTCTTTTTGCCTTAATATATTTATTTCATGTTGCATCATATATATATTTCGATGCACCGCACCTGTTTCTTTTAACTCCTCTTCAAGCCTTGCAACATAGTCTTTCATTCCATCAATTCTATATCCTAACTCCTTAATTGGCTCATCTCGCTTTATTACTCTATATAATTCCATACAGCCGATAATAACAATAAATCCTCCCAAAATACTTTTAAAGTAAATGGAATAACCAAGCAATACAATAAGGCCCGCTCCCCAAATCTTTGTACTTACAACTGAAATAATTCTCCCACCATCTAATGGAGAAACTGGAATCAAGTTAAAGAAGTTAATCATACTTCCAAGTAAAATAATTAATGCCCAAAATGGCTCTTTTGTTATTATATAAAGTGGGATTGCAGGTAAAAATGATAACAATCCGAAAAGAGGTCCCATATAAGCGATATAAGCTTCATCTTTTGCATTTTTCGGCATCTCTTTCATCCCAATAAGAGCACCCATAAATGGAATAAATATCGCTGGCGATGTTGGTATACCTTTTCTTTTCGCAGCCCATAAATGGCCCATTTCATGAATAAACAACAAATAAATGAGCGCTACCCCAAATTTCCAACCATATATAACTGCGTATGCACCAAGTGATAGAAACATACTAAATACCGTTGAAAACTTTGCTAGTTTAAAAATTGCAAATACCCACTTTAACTTAGAAAGTAAAAATAGCCCTATTGCAACAATAATTCCCCATAATCCTTTTTTATTATTTTTCATATTCCTCTCCTTTGTCTCTCATGAATGAATCATATTCATTCATCAAAACTATTCTTTTCTCTATTATGACATATTTTTTTCTATTGTTAGAAATAATGTTTATTTAATCCATTTTTAGCCAAAAATATAAATAAAAGGAGGTGTTTTCAAATGAATTTACAATCTCTCATAATAGGCGCTCTATCGTTTTTAGCTTCAACTCTTATTTTTTATACCGTTAGTTACGTATTATTATTAGATTTGTTGCCCAATCACGTATTTATTGCCCTTATCATCCTTTCCGCTCTTATGATTTCTTTTCTTATTACACGAAAATCAATGAATGAGCCATCTGCAAAAGCAAAGTAATAGAGAGGGGATTTCCCCCTCTCTATTATCATTTCCTAGGAAAGGTCATATAGACTTTACGAATTCACATACCTCCCGGACTAATTAAAGTTTCACTTTATCTTTGTAAATCCATTTTTTCACCATACTCTTTAACAATTTGAATGATATTTTGAAAAACACCTATTTTCTCTTTTTTACTATTTAATATTTTTAAATCATAATTTTCATAATATGTTTCTAATGACTTTAATTGTGATTCTGAAGCACCTTTTACCGGAACAGTAGCATGTAATTCATACTGTTTATATCCTTCTTTTACCTTTTCTCCTGAAATTTCTTCACTCTCTTTTGCTCCAATTAATTTTTGAACTTTTTCCGGATAAATGACTTTCAAATAATATTCTTGTTCCTTCTCTAACTTGTTGTATAGTGATTGTGAAATCGTATACCGTACCGTATAATTCACGTTTTGATCTCCTGCTTTAATATGAAACGCGGTAATCTGCAAATCTTTTTTTGTTACTTCCGTTAAAGGACCTACCTGCTTCTCATCTTCTTTTTGTTCTGAAACATTTGGAAATATAGCCAAAAGCTTTTCCGTATCTTTTTTATTCAGCATATACATAGCTTTCTTATGTTGTACCCAACCTCTTCTATCTTCTCCTCTTAGCCATGCATAATACGTGTCTTTCTTCCCATCTCTACTAATTTGTATTTCATATTCAGGTTCACCAAAGCTTCCTGTTATTTCTTGTTTCTCCGCTTTATCCATAATATCTATTACTAACCGCGCTTCTGATTCCTGTAACTTTTTCTCTTTATGTTTTTTTTGTATAACGGTTACCCCTATTGTTTCTGTCACTTCATTCACCGTCTCTTCTACTTTTTTTGTTTCTTTTTTTTGCTCTGTTTGACTACAAGATGCTAGTAACATAGCAAATACTAACAATACATATTTCCTTTTCAATTTAATCCTCCCTTTACAATAAGAAATCCTTATAATCTTCATACAAAAAACAAAAACGTGACACACTATAAAATACGCTATACTAAGCATTGAAAGGAGGTCTTTTTCATGTCCATTAATTTTCATGATGCAAATAATAAATACACATACGCACAGCGAAACGCCCATATTTCTTGGGGAGAAATGATAAAAAGTATTACAAATATACAAAACAAGCAAATAATTGATATCGGCTGTGGTGGCGGAATTTATACGAAAGAACTTGCTCTTATGGGAGCAAAAGGTGTTGTTGGGCTTGATTTTTCAAAAGAAATATTACAAGCTGCAAAAGAAAATTGTAGCGGCTTTTCAAACATTTCATTCATTCACGGCGATGCACATAGCGTCCCATATCCTAATGATACATTCGACATTGTTATTTCGCGCGCAGTTATTCATCATTTACACGACATTCCTACATTCCTACGTGAAACTTCTCGTATATTAAAGAAAAACGGTGTACTTATTGTACAAGACCGAACCATTGAAGATTGTACAATTCCAGGAAGCCCCGAACATATTCGTGGCTATTTTTTCTCTATCTTTCCAAAACTCATTGAAATTGAATCAAAAAGACGTCCAAAAACCACCACGATACAAAAAGAATTACAAAAATATTTTCTTCACGTATTCCCCACTCAAACACAATGGGAAGTACGAAAAATACATGATTCTGTAGAAGCATTATTGCAAGATTTATCACCTCGAACAGGTCGATCCATTCTATACGAATTAACAGATCATGAACTTTCTCAACTTCTACAACAAGTACAGACTGCCTTGCAAAACGTCTCTCCTATTATCGAAAGAGATCGGTGGACAATTTGGAGCACTATGAAATTGTAAGGAAGGAAGCCTCACAAAATAATGTGAGGCTTCCTTCTTTCATAATCTAATTTTGCAACACTCTTGATATCCTCCACTTCTGGCCTGTGCACTTCCACACTTCGGACATACTAAATATCTAGACTGATTTGTCAACAAACTACCTTTTTGAAAGAGTAAAACTTCTGCTTGTTTAAACGAACGCGAATAATATAACCACATAAAACCAATTATAGCAATAATACCAAATAATACTCCCATCGCAAGCATTTCAGTCACCTCTTTTGGTTTGTTCTTTCCAGCAAGTGGATTGTTGTATTATTCTCTGTAAATTCAAATAATACCTTCTTTACTCCTATAAATATCAACTTTCTCCATAAATTTTACAATTCTCTATAAATTTTTACTCCTATTTTACAATCCAATTTACATCCCCCTCCGCTTCAAAACAAAGAATATTCCCTCAGGTAATTCCGCATATAAATATATCTTTTCAAAAAAATATTGACTTTCAAAAAAAAACATGCAACAATACTGTCAGAATACTTGAATAAAAATTCATTGAAGAGAACGAGTACGTTATAGGACTGTCCCCCAGAGAGTTGGCGATTTGCTGAAAGCCAACGTTCAGTGCGTAGCCGAAAATCATCTCCGAGAAGTAGAACCGAATGTTGCAGTAAGTTCTTACCGGCTGTCCCCCGTTACAAGGAACACGTATCATGTTGTACGTTGTAAAGCCGTATACATATAGACTCATTTCTACATGTATAAATTAGGGTGGTATCGCGGGTAAATATAACTCGTCCCTTTCTTTAGGGACGAGTTTTTTGTGTTCTTACAAATGAATTTAAAAAAGGAGGAAAAACAATGAACACTGTATCAAAAAAACATATTTTTTCCACGGGTCTTATGCTATTTTCTTTATTTTTTGGGGCAGGTAATTTAATTTTCCCTCCCATGCTTGGACAAAATGCAGGTGAAAACTTTTGGCCAGCAATGATTGGATTTTTGCTAACAGGAGTCGGTTTACCACTATTAACCGTTATTGCAATTTCTTTATCAGGAAATGGTATGCAACAACTCGCAAGTCATGTTCACCCATTATTCGGAATTTTCTTTACTGTAGTTGTATACATCGCAATTGGTCCTTCTATGGGAATTCCACGCGTTGCAAATGTCGCTTTCGAAATGGGTGTGAGTTCTTTCTTACCAGAAACAATCCGTTCTAGCAGCTTAGTACTATTTGTATATACAATCATATTCTTTGCTATCGTATTTTGGCTGAGCTTGAATCCATCTAAACTTGTAGATCGCATTGGAAATATATTAACACCTATTTTATTACTCTCTATTTTCTTATTATTTGTTAAAAGTGTATTTACACCACTCGGGCAATCCGGACAAGCAATACAAGAGTATCAAACTTCTCCAATCTTCAAAGGCTTTATGGAAGGATACTTAACGATGGATACCATTTCTGCGCTTGCATTTGGAATTATTGTTGTAAATACCATTCGCTCTAAAGGTGTGAAGGATCGTAAATCGATTGCCATCGCGACAGCGAAAGCAGGACTTATTGCCGCTACTGGTCTCGTACTTGTATATGGTGCACTTGGCTGGCTCGGTGCAACTAGCGTCTCTCTCGGATATGCAAAAAATGGCGGACAATTACTTACTGTTATCGTACAACAATTATTCGGTCCATACGGTTTGCTTCTATTATCTCTAATCGTTACACTCGCTTGCTTAACAACATGTGTCGGACTTGTATCTGCATGTAGTCAATATTTCTCAACATTATTGACTACATTTTCATACAAAACGTTCGCTAGCATCATTTGTGCATTAGGATTATTAGTTGCCAACTTAGGTTTAACAAAAATTATTGCTATCTCTGTTCCAATTCTACTTGTCGTATATCCAATTGCGATTGTACTCGTGCTACTATCGTTACTTCATAAATATTTCGGTGGATATCGCTCTGTTTATGTAGGTGCTTTAATTGGAGCAGCAGTGGTAAGCGTATTTGATGGATTAAAACAAGGTGGTATTTCAATTTCATTTATCACACCATATTTTGAATTTATCCCTTTATATAATGAAGGAATCGGCTGGTTAATACCAGCATTAGCCGGAGCCCTTATCGGCCTTACAATCGCTAAGCTAAGCGGCGCAAAAAAAGTTCCTTTACTAACCGAATCTCATGAAGTAAAAGCATCCTAAAAAAACTCCCTTTCGGGAGTTTTTTTACATTTGAAAAGCAGTATGATTAAAGCTACTTATTTTATAAGCTTTCGTATAATAGTCGATATTTGTATCCACTATTTCTACTTTGACAACATCATAGCATTCTTCTTGCTTTACTAAAAATAAATAATACTCTTCTGTCGCCTCAACAATTGCAATTTTATCTGTTTCCACATTATATTGTTCACAAAGTGCTTGTAATGCGTTCACATAATCCCCTAATTTTTTAGACTTATCCATGCCAAATATAGTTTGAACTAACATATACATTCTCCCCTTTGTATGTACTGTTAATAACTTAATGATAACGCTTACATTTATTAACGTCAATAAGAAGATTTGGCGCAAACTAATAATCAGTGGGATACCCCCTCCCACTGATTAAAGTTTCACTTTATCATTTCGTCAATTGATGTCTAAACGCATAAATAACCGCCTGTGTCCGGTCACTTACATTTAGCTTATTTAATATATTACTCACATGTGTCTTTACTGTTTTTAGCGCAATAAACAATTCATCTGCAATTTCTTGATTACTTTTCCCCTCTGCAATTAATAACAAAATTTCAGACTCTCTTTCTGTTAACTCCTCATGCAAAGGTTGTTCTTTCTTCTGACGCATACGAGACATCATTTTCCCCGTAACTTTTGGCTCTAATACCGTTTCTCCATCATAAGTAGCTCGTACAGCATCTGCTTTATCACTCGCTCTTGATGTTTTTAATAAATAACTTGTCGCTCCGGCCTCAATTACAGGGTACAATTTCTCGTCATCTAAAAAACTCGTTACAACTACAATTTTCGCTTCTGGCCATTCCTGAATAATAGCTCGTGTTGCTTCAACCCCATCCATCTCGTCCATGACAAGGTCCATCAAAATAATATCCGGTCTTAATTGCAAAGCTAACTCTGAACCTTTTCTTCCATTTTCAGCTTCTCCAACTACTTCAATATCTGGCTGTGTTGATAAATATGCTGATACACCCATTCGAACCATTTCATGATCATCCACTAGTAATACTTTTATCATGATTCTTCCCCTCTCTCAATCATAATCGGTACTTTCACTTCTATTTGCGTACCTTTAGCCGGAAAACTAAGCACTTTTAATGTCCCACCAATTTCATGAACACGCTCTTGCATGGATCTTAAACCATATGAACCAGCTTTATTAACTCCAACTTCAAATCCAACGCCATCATCAATAATTTTCAATATTGCATATTGATCAATTTTTCGAAGACGCACTTCCGTTTTCTTTGCCTTCGCATGCCTTAAAGTATTAGACAACGCCTCTTGTACAATGCGGAATAAATGATCTTCTACACCTTTTTTCAATTCTATTGGCTCAATTAACCATTCAATTTTCATATGTTGTTTTCTTGACAGTTCTGTTAATAACTCTTCTATACCCTCTGTTAGTTTCTTACCTTCTAACTGCACTGGGCGTAAATGAAGAAGCAATGCTCTCATTTCTGATTGTGCATTTACAACCATATTTTCAACAAGCTGCAACTGCTTTTTCGTTGTTTCTGGAATTTCAGCTACTTGTTCATTAATAGCCGACATCATCATCGACATTGCAAAAAGCTGCTGACTTACAGAATCATGCAGCTCCCTCGCCAATCGATGCCTTTCTTGAGAAATCGCTTCTTGTCTCATCTCTTCATTCCAATGAGCTCGTTCATTCGTTACTTTTTGAAAGAGTCCAGCTTGCTCCTCTAATCGACGAGCAAGACCGATTACTTTTCGTTCCACTTCATGAAATTCATCATCTGCAGTAAACGAAACATCGCTCGGAAAATTCCCTCGCTCTACTTCAAATAAAAACGTATTTAATCCTTGTATACGCTGCTCTATATAGTAACCGATTGCATATCCTACAATTCCCCCGATAAGTAAACTTGTAGTCATAATAAACAAGCCAATTGGAACAGAAGCGATGGATTCCTTCCATAATAAATCATACACTTGTTGCTCGCTTTTCCATACATATACAATTGTACAAATGAGTGCAATACTAACAGAAGATAACATAGAATAACGAATATACATCCATGAAATATTTTTTTGTTTCTTCATTATACTTTCCTCACTTCCGTATCGCCTACGACAAGCGAAGAAATAATTTTAATACGACGAGGAGCCTCTTTATACTGCTCTGTTCTAAATGTAACATTGCGGTTAAACCCTGTCTCTTCATGTCCTGGCAAGAGCACCCGTCCGACAATAACAGAATGATTTAAAGACAGTTCAATATCATATGGCACATATAAACGAATATTACCAACGACACCTCGAATAACAATTACCGTTTCTCCTTCTGGAATCATAGCAGTTGTTAAATCTATTTCTACATCACAAGCACCATATTGAACATTAATATCCTCAAGTTCATAAATATGATCCATCATTCGTACATTACCTACAAACATATTTTTCAAATATGGTTCTGTACGATATATTTGCTTCTCTTCGTCTATAATCCCTTTTTCTTTAATTTCAACCTTCATTGCCTTTTGTTTATGTCCTTGTTGAATCAATTGATAACCAATTAAAGCTAAACAAGCAAATACGACAAGAACAAATGCTGCTGATGAAAATAAGAAGAATAAAAATACGATACCACCAACAAATAAAAATACATTTCCCCGTACATAACGATTCTTTTTACGATAATGCCTTCCAAACATAAGCATAATAAATGCAAAAATGAGACCACCTGGTTCAAAATGTCCAAGTATCATATCAAGAAAAAGACCGAATCCAAATATGATGAGGAGCATCCCCATTAATTGTGTTTTTGAAAAATGCTTCTTCATTTCAGCTCCCCCCTTCTTGTCACATATACATAGAAGAAAAGGCATTGCTTTCCAACACCTTTTCTCCTATCACTATATCATAAGCCTGTTTTATAATATACTACTATTATTTTGTTAACTCTTTCGTTAACGATACATCATTCTTTTCTTTCATTTCACGCTCAAGCTTTGCAATTTTCATATCAAATGTGTCACGTTCATGCTCTTCATTCATACGAGTTTCTAAGTCACGAATATGATCCTCAATTTCTTCAAAGCGTAAGAATGGATTATTTTCATCCATTTTATGCATCGCAGTATTCATACGACGATTTGCATGTGCCATATTTTCACGTGCCATTAATTCCATACGTTTCGCGTGCATTTCTTTTAATTTATTTTTCATCTCAGAAAGACGACGCTCTAACTCATCAATTTGCTCTACAACACCTGCATACATTTCTTCTAATCGAGTTACTTGCCCTTCATAATAAGCTACTTCTTCTAATGCACGCTCATGTAGTTGTAATTCGCCTGCTTCTTGAGCGATAAGCGCTTGCTTTGACCTTTTATTCACGAAATAACGAGCTTGCTCAAGCTCACGAGCAAAGTTAGATTTTAATGTTTTATGACGCTGAATTAACTTCTCAATTTTTGTTATTTCACGCTCACTATCGCGTAAATATTGGTTTAACATAGCAATTGGATTTTTTCTTTCTTTCTCATCTAACACATTATGAAAATCTGCTAAAATTGCATCGCGTACACGTCCGAATAAAGATTGTTTCATTATAATCTTCCTCTCTTCTACTTTATAAATTTGATTTGATTGTTATTAATTTTTTATTAGTTTTTTATTAGTTTTTCATTAACTTGTTCCACTCATCTTCAAAGTTGCTATATGGTTTAGAACTTTCTGGAGCAGAATCAACAACTACATCTTTTTCTTTTTTCCACTCACGGTATCCGTAGTATAGAACTACTAATGCGGCAATACCGATTAATGCTGGGGAATGAGAAAGGGCGATGGACAAGCCGATTAAACCAACAATACCCCAAGCTAACTTTCCAAAAAATGATTGTGCTCGCACAAATGATTTATAGCTCCAGTACACAACTCCTGCTCCAATTGCGAATCCTATAATACCAGCAAGACTGCCAAGAGCAATTAAAGCTAAAATACCAGCCGCGATAAACGCTAGAAATTGTTTCATCTTGTGCTTGCCTCCCTTCGATTTGATACTCTTATCTTAACTATTTTTTCGTTTTTCCATAACGAGCTTAAGAACCGTTTTCGACTCAGACTTAAGACCGAGTTGCATTCAGCCTTTTGTAAAAATATGCTGTAGAATAGGATGATTCAATCTTTTATCGCACATAAAAAAGCCGCA
The DNA here is from genome assembly GCF_018332475.1 of Bacillus sanguinis. Taxonomy (GTDB): domain Bacteria; phylum Bacillota; class Bacilli; order Bacillales; family Bacillaceae_G; genus Bacillus_A; species Bacillus_A sanguinis. The sequence continues at coordinate 19,014 of NZ_BOQB01000030.1, forward strand.
CAGAGAACATTCTCTGTGCGGCTTTCGTTACGATTCATCAACTTCATTTTAATTATGCTGTTTTATGATACTCTTTCTTTCCCGCTACTTTAGAAAATCTTGGGAAACCAATTAATATAGAAATGATTCCACATAATCCAACTAAAATCGGATAAAACGCATATGGTAACAATTCAATCGGAGATAACGCCGCAAATCCTGCTGCTGTTAACATTTGCGCACCGTACGGTATTAATCCTTGCACACAGCATGAGAAAAGATCTAATACACTCGCTGATTTACGAGGATCAATTTCATATTGATCTGCAATGTTTTTTGCAAGCGGACCTGTAAAGATAATAGAAATCGTATTATTTGCTGTACACATATTCGTCATACCTACTAAACCAGCGATACCGAACTCTGCTCCTTTTTTTGAACGAATGTTACGCGTTAAAAGATTCATTAAATATTGAATACCACCATTATATTGAATCAATTCAACCATACCGCCAATTAAAATAGCGAGTAATACTAACTCCATCATACCGCCCATTCCAGTCGTTACACTTTTAAAGAAGCTCTCTAACGTGTAACTTCCATCTAAAAGACCGATAACGCCAGATAATACAGTTCCACCAGTTAATACAATAAGTACATTCCAGCCAAGTAGAGCTGTAATAAGTACTCCTGCATACGGCAAAATCTTTATCCAGTCAAAGCTATGCGCTTTAACTTGCGTATCGCTTCCTAAAGTAATGATTACTAATATTACGATTGTAATAATAGCCGCTGGTAATACAATTAAAAAGTTCGTTTTAAACTTATCTTTCATTTCTGTTCCTTGTGAACGTACAGCTGCGATTGTTGTATCTGAAATAAATGATAAATTATCACCAAACATCGCTCCGCCAACAACTGTCGCCATCGTAAGTGCAATTGAGATATCCGTTTGCCCACTAATACCTACCGCAATCGGTGCTAATGCAGCAATTGTTCCCATTGACGTTCCCATTGCTAATGAAATAAATGCCCCTATAACAAAAATTCCAGCTATGATAAATCCTTGCGGTAAAATGGATAACGCTAAGTTAACTGTAGAATCAACGCCGCCCATCCCTTTTGCTGTTTCAGAAAAAGCTCCTGCTAATACAAAAATTAGAACCATAATCATAATATCTGGGTTCCCTGCACCTTTAGCAAATCGTTCTACTTTTACATGAAAGCTTTCTTTACGATTCATTGCTAAAGCGACCCCTACAGCAATTGAAATTGCTACAAGTATCGGCAATTTATAGAAATCACCTGTAATAATTCCAGAACCAATAAATAGCGCCAAAAATATCCCAAGTGGTAATAAAGCCAAACCATTTCCTCTCGTTTCTTTCAAAGTACCATCTCTCCCTAGTTTCAACCTTTTTCTAATGAATAACAAAAGACCTCTTCCAATGAGAAGAGGTCTTATACATCTATAAGAAACGCTCTTCTCATCTTTCAAGCACATGCTTGCTGGATTTGGCACAGCACTCTGAAATCGAGTCCGCTGCCGAGGCATCGTAGGGCCAGTCCCTCCGCCTCTCTTTATAAGAAGGTTTCATATTTATTTTTTAATAATAATTTCTTCCCTAACTTTACTCGCTTACAAAACAAAAGTCAATTATTTTTTGTATAGATTTTTTTGGTAATTATGCAAAAATTCGAATGCAACAATCATTTTAACTTTTTGATTTCTTCTTCCAATATTGAAATCCAATAAAATTCACTATTTTTTATTGCAGCTATAATCCATTTCGTAGTATACCAAGCTAACTCATACTCTTCTTTTGTAACATCACCACTTTTATAAGCATCCTCTAACTCATCTTCATCCAATATATACATTTTACCGTTCGATAATAATACTACATCTAAATATAAATCATCAAAATACGGCAAACCACGGTCGTCTATTCCATATTCTTTTGCCACATCGATATAATATTGCACTAATTTTTTCTGATCATTTAACATAGCGGTAATCGCAAAGTTTTTCCCGTTTATGAAATATTGAATCCACGTATATTGATTCCCTGCAATACAAAGTTCTTTACCATCATATTCTTTATAACTAGGTTCTCTCAGCTTTTTTATTTCCAGAATTCCTAGCATTCCCTCTTCTATTTGCTTAACCGTATAATCTTTCTCTATTAGTCGCTTCCACGAAGAACCGTCACCATATTTACGTTTCATTACGTCCGCTTCCCTTCTATATAGAAAAGCCCCCACATATTATGTGAGAGCTTGTTCAAATTATAATTAAGCTGCTTGCTTATTAGAAATCTCTTTCAAATAGGCTTGTCCTTTTTCAGCGTCATATTGACCTTCCCACTTAGACATAACTACAGCTGCTAAAGAGTTACCTACAACGTTAACTGCTGTACGAGCCATATCTAAAATACGGTCAATACCGGCGATGAATGCTAAACCTTCAGGTGGAATACCTACTGTACCAAGTGTCGCTAATAATACAACGAATGATACGCCCGGTACACCTGCGATACCTTTTGATGTAACCATTAATACAAGTAATAATGTAATTTGTTGTGTAATAGATAAATCAATACCGTACATTTGCGCTAAGAAAATAGCCGCAATTGCTTGATATAAAGTTGATCCATCTAAGTTAAATGAATAACCTGTCGGAATAACGAAAGATGTAATTGCTTTCGGACAACCGAACTTCTCCATTTTCTCCATAATTTTCGGTAAAACTGTTTCTGAACTTGCTGTTGAATATGCTAAGATCAGCTCGTCTTTTAAAATTTTAAAGAATTGGAAAATGTTAATTCCAAATATTTTCGCTGTAAGTCCTAAGACAACTACAACGAAGAAAATCATTGCCCCGTATACTACAATTAGTAATTTCCCTAACGGAATTAATGAAGCTAAACCGAATGTAGAAACTGTAACACCAATTAATGCGAATACACCAAATGGAGCAAATTTCATAACTTGGTTCGTTACGTAAAACATTGCATCAGCTACACCTTGGAAAAATTGAAGAACCGGTCTTCCTCTTTCACCAATTGCTGCTACACCTAAACCAAATAATACAGAGAAGAAGATAATAGCAAGCATATCTCCGTCAGCTAATGACTTCATAATGTTCGTTGGAACAATATTTACAAATGTATCTGCAAATGAATGACTTTGTACTTGCTCTGTCGTATGTGTATATTTCGAAATATCTGTCTTTGTTAACTGCTCCATATTTACGCCTTTTCCTGGTTGGAAAATATTCGCAATTAATAGACCGACAATAATTGCAATTGTTGTAATTATTTCAAAGTAAATAATTGTTTTTCCGCCTAGTCGGCCTAATTTTTTAACATCGCCAACACCAGCAACCCCAACAACAATACTTGCTACAACAATCGGTACAACGATCATTTTAATTAATCGGATGAAAATATCACCAATTGGTTGTAAATATTTCACAACCGCTGGATTATCAAAGAAAATCGCCCCAACTGCAATACCAAGCGCAAGTCCTATTAATATTTGCCATGCAAGTCCTATTCTTTTCATACTTGTTGTAACCCCCTCTTCGATGTTTCACTCTACCTTTCATTCTATCTCTATAAAACTTGAAATTAAGAGTATTACATATTATTCGACAATTCACTACATTTTGTCCCTGTTAAAAATCATAAATCAAAATTTAAAATCTGACAACAAAATAACTTTTCCCGAACGCAAATAATTTTCTTGACAAAAACAAAACCCATGTTAGAAAACCTCACATGAGAACGATTCCTCACCAGTATTTTATTGGATTCCTAACTAATATTTCACTACATAAAACAACTTCACTTTTCCTTTTATTTTACAAAAAACCCTAAAAATACATCCTTGTTACACAAATATAAAAAATGCATCTTCAGTGAAATTTATCGTTGAAAGATGATAAATTCCGACAAAACTTAGCAATTTTATAAAATTTTCTTTACATTATGGTTACAACGATAGACACTCTTCTTCTTATGATATATAACATTCATAGGGAAAGGAGCCAGACAACCATGAAAAAGAAATTTGCAGCGTTTAGTGTTTTAGCAGCAGGAACGATTTTTGTTTCTCCGCTACTTTCACCCGTATACGCTGAAACGAATCAAGATAAATTATCTAATATCCAATCTGAATTAGAAGGAAAACAAAATGACTTACAAAATAAATCAGCCGAGAAAGAACAAATAGAAAAGGAAATTCAAGAATTACAAAAGAAAATCGACGATTTAACTACTTCTATTAATAAAAACGAGGCTGAATTAAACGATACAAAAAAAGAAATTAGTAAAACACAACAAGTAATTACTGAAAAAAAGAAACATATAGAGCAATTACAAACAAACATAGATACGCGCCAGGAAGTTATTAAGCAACGTTTACAATCTATGCAAGAAAAACCTCGTACAAATATTATTACAGAGGTAATAACAACTTCTACAAATATCGCTGATCTTGTTGATAATATGTACTCTGTAAGTTTAATTTTAAACAACGATACTGATATTGTGAAAAAACAAACAACCGATCAAAATGCTGTGGCGAAAGAAAAAGAGGCTGTCGAGAAAAAAGAGCAACAACTGAAAGAATCAGAGCAAAAATTAGAACAAAAACAGCAAGAATTACAAAATAACCAACAACAGCAACAAACTCTTATTAACGATCTACATACGAAAGTAGCAAAAGTAGATTCAGAGATTGAAGGATTAGAAGAATCCAAAGGCATTTTAGAAAACCAGCGTCAAGCTGTTCAAAAAGCAATTGAAGAAGAAAAACGCGCAGAAGAAGCTCGTAAAGCTGAAGAAGCTCGTAAGGCAGAGGAAGCTCGCAAACAAGCTGCCACACCTGCCCAAGCCGCTCCGGTACCGCATGATACAAACATCGGTGGATTTATTAAACCAGCAGCTGGATCAAAAACTTCTGGATTTGGCGCACGTTCTTTAGATAACCATAAAGGAATCGATATTGCTGCTTCAGGAACTGTTCCAATTATAGCCGCGGCAGATGGCGTTGTTATTCGCTCAGAGCTATCATCTAGTTACGGAAACGTTGTGTACTTATCTCACCGTATAAACGGAAAAACATACACGACAGTATATGCTCATATGAGTAGCCGTTCTGTATCGAATGGACAAACTGTCAAACAAGGCACTCAACTTGGATTTATGGGGAACACTGGCCAATCATACGGACAACATTTACACTTCGAACTTCACCTTGGAGAGTGGAATGTCGGCAAAACAAATGCAGTTGATCCATCTCCTTATATCGGATTATAGAAAAAAACTCGGTGCACACCGAGTTTTTTCTTTCCCCTTCACACAATATAGGCATTCTACATAGACTACAACTAAATGCCTATATTTTACGGGGTGAATCATATGAATACCCTATAAAGCGTATAATCTTTTATTAAATACACCTACAGCATAATAAAAAGACGGAGAAATCTCCGTCTTTTTATTATGCAAACATTTTAAATACGCCTATCGCGTTTAAGAATACAATAATTACAGTTACTGGAATAACGTAACGAAGCAAGAAGAACCAAATATTAAATAATGTTTTTCCTTTCGTTTCCGTAACTTCTAATTCTTTCATTAGCATTTCTTTACTCATTTTATTTGGTACGAATAGCGAAATGGCTAGTACTCCGAGTGGCAATAATACATTACTTACCGCAAAATCGACAAAATCAAAGAATGTCTTACCAAATATTTTCACATCACTCATAATTCCAAACGATAATGCTGACGGGATTCCAACTGCAAAAATAAGAATACCAATTAATAATGATGCCGACGGACGCTTTTTCTCATTATCTTTCGCAACAGATGCTACTACAATTTCAAGCATGGAAATCGCAGATGTTAATGTTGCAAAGAAGAATAAAACTAAAAACATAATGAAGAAAAATTGTCCAAATGGTATTTTCGCAAATACTGCTGGAAGGACGATAAACAGTAGTCCTGGTCCTTCAGTCGGCTTAACGCCTAATGCGAAAATCGCCGGAAAAATTGCTAATCCTGCAAGTACTGTAATAAAAACAGTTAAACTTACAATAGATGTTGCTGATTTCGCTAAATGCTCTTCTTTCTTCAAATATGAACTATACGTGACCATTACTGAGGCACCTACTGTTAGCGAGAAGAATGATTGTCCCATCGCGTATAAAATCGTATCTGCTGTCAGCTTTGAAAAATCTGGTTTTAAGAAGAACTCTACTCCAGCAAAAGCACCGTCAAGTGTTAACGCACGAACAATGATCGCAATAAATAAAATAAATAATAGCGGCATCATATACTTACTTGCTTTTTCTATCCCTTTCTCAACACCTTTACTTACAACAAAAATAGTGCAAAGCATAAAGATAAATTGCGCTCCAATTGCGCTTACTGGATTTGAAATCGTTTCACTAAATAATTTCCCGTAATCAACAACACCATTCCAGAAGCTTCCTGTAATACTATAGTATAAATACAGTAAAATCCATCCACCTACAACACTATAAAAAGATAGTACACTAAAACAAGTAACAACTCCCATACGACCAATCCAAGGATATAACTTGCTATTTGGCACCAATACTTTATACGCTGTAACTGCCTCTTTTTGCGTACTACGTCCAATAACAAATTCAGCTAAAAGAAGCGGCATACCTATAAATAAAGTTAATAGTAAAAATACAAGGAAGAATGCGCCTCCCCCACCATTACCTGCAACATATGGAAATTTCCATATCGCACCAAGACCTACTGCGGCTCCGGCTGCTGCGAGTACAAAGCCTATTTTCGACGTCCATTGCTGTGTTTCTTTCATCATAATTTCTCCTTTTCTGAATATTTAAACTTTTATTAATTATACACTTTCATTTCATACTCGCACACCTCCTTTAGAAAATAAAAAAGTCCCCTACACGCAAATATGCATGTAGAGGACGATATATGTAATGTAAATACCGTGGTACCACCTCAATTGGATTGATAAATCCCACTTGTTCAAGTACAGGAAAAAATTCCGATACTCTATCCTTTTAACGGCGGAACCCGGGTTGCCTACTACAATGTTCAACATACCTCTCGCAAGCCCATTCTGTATATTTTATCGTACCGGGCTCACACCTTACCCCAGCTCTCTGAACGTATCAAATATACATACTCTTCTTGCTCATCGATTTCATTTATTGAAGTTACTTGTGATTATAAATTATATTTTTATAGTTGTAAAGTACAATTTATTCATTATCCTATATGAACTCTTCTCTCTAATTCTCGTAAAAACAATTCCCTTTTTTGTTCATTTTGAACATATACCGTCTTTAATACTTCTTGCAACAATATATTTCTCTGCTTTTTCTCTATTTGTAATTCTTTCACTTTTATTCTAACTTCGTATAAAAAATCAAGATACGATTCATACGTCTCATCATATTTATTTGCGATATCATCACGAATTTTTTTTGCTAGTTTCGGACTCGCTCCTCCAGTAGACACAGCCACATTCAGTAATCCACGATGAATCGCCGCTGGGAAATGAACATTCCCACTTTCCGGGTTCGTAATAACATTTACTAATTGATTTTCTGAGCTATCTTCAGCAATTTGTTCATTTAATACGGCATCACCACTCGCTGCAACAACTAAAAAAGCGTCTTTAATATCACTTTTTTCATACTCCCTTTGATACCAACGAATTTGCTTTTCTTCCACTAGTTTTACTAAATTCCCATCCAATTCAGGACTTATCACAACTATATCCGCACCTTGTTTTAGTAAAGGAATAATTTTAAATCCCGCGACTTTCCCTCCACCAATGACAACAACACGTTTCTTCTCAACTCGCACTGTAAGTGGATACATATTGATCTCCCTTCAATAATTTCTTCGTTTTCTGAATTAACCTATATTGAAACGCCTCATTCTTTCCTAAATACGGACTTATTGTTATCTCATCCGAATCGTATTGGCGTACTTCTTTTTCAATATGTTTCATAAGTAAACCGGTAAATAACAAGTAAGGCAACACAACGATGTTCTTTTCTTTTCGTTCTACAACTTCCTTTAACTTCTCCTCAAATTTTGGCTCGGCAGCCGCTAAATAGCAAACCTCTACTTTTTTAATTTTCTCTTCCGTTTGAAATAAAGAAGCGATCCAGTTTATATCTTTTAATACTTCAGGATCGCTACTCCCTCTCGCAACGAGAAGTAACGTCACTTCATTCGTCTCTTCCTGTTCGATGCCACTTCCTTTATACACTGATTTAACAAGTGTTTCTGATACACCAAACGGATTACCGTAGGTCACTTTAACATTCGAAAATTGATTGTTTAACTTTTCTAATTCAAACGGGATATCTTTTTTCACGTGACCTGCCGCTAATAGAAAAACTGGAATAACAATAATCTCTGTAGCACCACGCTTCACACACGTAAGGAACCCTTCATCAATAGTTGGACTCGCTAACTCTAAAAAACAAACCTCTTGAATACTTGCCTCTACACGATCCATACATGACGTAATAAACGCAATCGCTTCTTCTTTAGCTGCTTTCAAACGACTTCCATGACATATATATAAGATGGCTTTCATTTTATAACACTCCGCTTACTTGATACGTACTTTCTGTCTGCTTCTCAAACCAATGGATCTTTTCTCTAAAACGGACCACTTCTCCAATTACAATCATGCTTGGATTTTGAATGTGCTCTTTTTTCGCAACATCTACAATTGTTCCTAACGTCCCGACAACTGTGCGCTGCATTGATGTCGTTCCTCGCTCAATAATAGCAGCAGGTGTACTTTTTTCTTTTCCATGCTTCATCAGTTGTTCACATATGTAGGGTAAATTACTAACCCCCATATATACAGCTAAAGTCTCTACACCTTTCGCTAAATTTTCCCACTTCACTTCTTCTTCAGCATCTTCTTTCCTATGCCCCGTCACAATAGCAAAACTTGCACTTGCATCACGATGCGTCACTGGAATGCCAGCATAAGCAGGCGCAGCTATTCCAGCTGAAATACCAGGAACAATTTCAAACGGCACACCTTGCTTCGCTAACGCTTCAGCTTCTTCCCCCCCTCTACCAAATACAAATGGATCGCCGCCCTTAAGCCTCGTTACAACTTTTCCTTTTTTCGCATATTTAATAAGGAACGTGTTAATTGTCTCTTGCTTCATCGTGTGATAATTTGGTAGTTTTCCGCAATAAATTAAATCCGCTTCAGGCTTTGCATAGGAAAGCAACTCTTTATTTACAAGACGGTCGTATAAAATAACGTCTGCTTTCTCAATACATTTCAATCCTTTCACAGTAATTAAATCTGGATCACCAGGACCTGCCCCAACGATATATACTTTTCCCATCATCTCTCCTCATTTCTACTATTAAAGTGAAACTTCCATCCTTATATATGAATGGAAGTTTTCATTTCTTCATATTTCAATGTTCCTTACTCATGAATAACAAAGGCCGCGCTTTTTCGAATCTTCTTTTTTTCAAATAGGGAAATCTCCTTTACCTCTGGTAACGGTAAAAAATGTTTTTCAAGCTCAATCTCCGCCATCTTAAATGCCTGTTCTTCACTTTCAGCAACAACAACAATTGGAACAATGCTACTCACTAATACTGCTTCAAATCGATATAAATCCATATTGTCCCTCCTAAGACGCTATTACTTCTTCTAACACGTTATTTAACGCTATTTGTAATGTCTCTACACCAACGCGGCCTACAAAATCATAAAACGTTTCAGCCGGTAATTTATTCTCTTTGAAATAACTTATAAATGATGCAAGTACATCAGGTAGATCCTCACCATCTATTTTTCCTTTTAACTTTTGATTGTAAGCACCGCCATCTAACAACGTTCCACCTACATATATTTCAAATGCTTCAACAATTCCTTTTTCCTTCGTTTTCATTTTCACCCCTTGCAATCCAATGTCAGCAATTTGACGTTGACCACATGAATTCGGGCATCCTACCATATGAATACGAACCGAAACATCGAGTGCAATTTGTGTATCTAAGTATTCGGCAATTTTCCGCAATCTTTCTTTCGTTTCTACTAATGCAAGATTGCAATATTCAATACCAGTACAGGAAACCGCATGACCAATAAATGATTTTGGACTTGCTGATATCGCTTCAAACAACGGCTCATTCAGTAAACCCGTTACATTTCCTGGCGGAATATTCGGAATAATGAAGTTTTGCGAGTTACATGTACGAATCTGTCCATTTCCATACTTCTTAGCAATTTTTGCAATCTCAAACATTTCTTTTGCATGTAGACGTCCTACCGGCACATTAAAACCTACATATTTTAGTCCATCTTGTTTTTGATCTTGAACACCATAAAAGTATCCAGCATTCCAACCTTTGAGAGCACTTTCTCCTTTACTTTGTAATGGTCCTGTATACTCTATTAGTTTCTCTTTAAACTTCTCTGCTCCCCAGTCTGCAACAAGAAACTTCAAACGAGCTAGATGACGTTTTTCGCGATATCCAAAATCACGGAATATCGTAGCAATCGCAATTGCTACCGCCTTCACTTCTTCTGGTAAAACGAATACATCTAATTCATCAGCTAAATATGGACGGGCTGATAATCCACCGCCTACTTTTATATGAAAACCAACTTTTTTCTCACCATCTATCTCTTTCGTTGCAGGTGTAAATGCAACACAGTTAATCTCTGCGTTTGCTGAATTATAAATGTTAGAACTAATAGACATTTTAAATTTACGTGGTAAATTAGAAAACTCTTCATTATGTTGGAAATAATCATATACCTCTTTCACAATACCCGTTGTATCAAACAGTTCATTTGCATCAATACCAGCAAGTGGATTCCCTGTAATATTACGCGTTATATCACCACACGCTCCGGCTGAAGATAACCCAACTCTCGCTAATCTTTTAAAAATATCTGGAATTTGATGAATTTCTAACCAATGAAACTGAATCGCCTGTCTTGTCGTAATATCTATTACGTCACGTCCATAATCCTCAGCGATAGAAGCAAGCACTTCTGCCTGCGCATTCGTAATAATCCCTGAAGGAATATTTACACGCATCATAAAATAACCAGCTTCTTTCGGTCTTTGTAAATACAACCCTGCCCATTTGAAAGCGTCCCACTCTTCTTTCGGAATAGATTCGAAGCCATTCTCTGCATAGTAAGGAATATCATTAAAGATTTCCAATCCATCTTTTTTTAATTTATTTTTCTCAGTTTGATTTAATTTTTCATTGTTAGCCCATACTTTTTCATAACTCATTTTTTAATCCCCCTATATAAAGTGAAACTTTAATCAGTGGGATTGTTCATCCCCCACTGATTATTAGCCTTAACCAATCGGGCATTTACGGGCAGTTCATCTCCCACCTAACTTCTTTGCCCTAGCTAAATTTTGAGATGGGAGTTTTTACTGCCTGTTAATGCGGGATAACACTACGCTCTTGCAAATACTTCACGATTTGTTCTGCACATTCTTCAATCGAATACTTGTGCGTTTCTACAATTAATTCCGCTTGCTCTGGTTCCTCATACGGTGAATCGATACCTGTAAACTCTTTAATATCACCTTTTCTTGCTTTTTTATAAAGTCCTTTCGGATCACGCTTTTCACACTCTTCAATTGGACACTTTACAAACACTTCTATAAACTCATCTGCTGCTAATAGATCTCTAACTTGTTTTCGGTCTACTCGAAATGGTGAAATAAACGCTGTAAGAACGACAGTACCTTGATCTACAAATAGCTTCGCCACTTCGCCAATCCGTCTTATATTCTCCATACGATCACTTTCAGAAAAACCTAAGTCTTTATTTAAACCGTGGCGTATATTATCCCCATCTAGTACATAATTTCCAATATTCTTTTCAAATAGTTTACGAGCAACCGCGTTCGCCACCGTAGATTTACCTGAAGCTGATAGACCAGTAAACCAAACTACAAAACTATGATGCCCATTTCTTACTCTTCTCTCATCTTTTGAAACAGATGCTGTATGCCAAGTAATATTTGTGTCCATCTCATTCTCTCCCTATTCTGTTACTACTTCTTTTTTCAAACCTTTAATTAGCACTTCTACTACTTCTTTACGACTAAATGTACTTGGCGGAACCTCACCGTTTCTTAATAATTCTCTTACTTTCGTACCTGATAAAATGACATGATCTTCTTTTCCGTGCGGGCATGTTTTCGTCGAAGCCATCGCTTCACATTTCGCACAGTAAAAACTATGTTCAAAAAATAGCGGTGTAATTCCTAACTCTTCCACTGTAAAGTTTGTAAAGATTTCTTGCGCTTCATAAGTACCGTAATAATCTCCTACCCCTGCATGATCGCGCCCTACTATAAAGTGTGTACATCCAAAATTCTTTCTAACTAGCGCATGAAATATCGCTTCCCTCGGTCCTGCGTAACGCATTGCTGCAGGAAATACACTTAAAAAGACACGATCTTTCGGATAATAATTTTGAAGTAATACTTCATAACTTTCCATCCTTACATCAGCAGGAATATCGTCCGACTTCGTTTCCCCAACGAGCGGATTCAAAAAGAGACCGTCTACAATTTCAAGAGCAGATTTTTGAATATATTCATGGGCACGATGTACCGGATTTCTCGTTTGGAATCCGACTACTGTTTTCCAACCACGTTTTTTAAATTCTTCTCTCGTTTCAATTGGATCTAAATGATAAGAAGGAAACGGATTATTTTCAAAACGTTTTGTAAGAATAATAGCTCCTCCGACGTAAACATTCGGTCGTTCGTATAATTTTTTCACTCCAGGATGAGCCTCATCCGTCGTTTTATACACTAGTAACGCTTCTTTTTCCTTGTCAGGCACAAAAATATCTTCTATTTGAATGACGCCATATACATTTCCACCGTTAACAAGTTTTACTTTCTCTCCAGCTTTCAGACTCTCTGCTACTTCTTCTGTTACTGGTAACGTAATCGGTATACTCCAAACACTCCCGTTAACTAAACGAAGCGTTTCTACAACCGAGTCATAATCTTTCTTTCCTAAAAAACCAGTAAGCGGGCTATATCCCCCTGTCGCTAATAGCTCTAAATCACTTAACGCAATGTTGTCTAGCCCAATTTCTTTTTCAATTTGTGATACGTCATATGTCTCATCTATAAGATTTACTAATTCGTTTCTTGTACTCATTTTCTATATCCTCTCTTAGCTTTATTTTCAAATTCATCTTATTGGTAATGTAGACCGCATTCAGTTTTTACTTTCCCGGCCCATCTACCGTCTCTCGAATCGCCACCCTCACCTACAGGTAACGTACACTTCTCACACCCAATACTTGGATATCCAACATCATGCAGCGGGTTATACGGCAAGCTATGTTTGTATACATATCGCCATACCTCTTTCCACGTCCAATGAATGAGCGGACAAACTTTAATAGATTGAAAGCGATGATCTTGATTTATAAACTTTGTATGCTTACGTGTTTCTGATTGTTCCCTCCTTAAGCCCGATATCCACGCTTTTTCCGGTGCTAATGATTTTTCTAACGGTAAAATTTTTCTAATTTTACAACAGAGATTCGGATTACTTTCCCATAATTTCTCACCATGCAACTTCGCTTGTTCGTCAAGTGTAAGTTCCGGCTGTTGTTCTATAATATTTAATGAAGGAAATCGTCTACGCACTTTTTGAATTAATTCATACGTTTCTTGAAAATGAACATTTGTATCTAAAAATACAACTTTAGCAGATGGATTTACTTGGTTTATAAGATGCAGCAGTACCATCCCTTCCACTCCGAAGCTACATGCGTATACAATTTCACTTTTATATTCTTTATAAGCCCAACTTAATACAGATAGCGCGCCTTTCGTTCCATCTTCTTCTGAAAATGAAATGTTATTTTCTTCCCACGTTTCATACGTCAACATGTTCTTTCCCCCTGTAAAAGCAAAAAGACGGTTTTAACCTAATGATATAGGTTAAAACCGCCTCTAGTTTTTCTAGTCAGCGCTTTTTACTTTAAACGTACTTTTTCACTTTTCTCTAATTGAATGACTTTCCCATCTTGCACAACAATTGTAATTGAACCATATTTCATATCAGCAAGCATCGCTTGAATCTTCTCAGATACTTCCTCAAAATGTTCCCGTACGCTCACGCGAACAGCCCCCCTTTTTATTCATAAAAAAAATCTTTCCCATTTCGAAAAGACTGTTCGGTAATATATTTTACCTTATCTTTCAAAATGGATTCCATTTTGCTGGATTTAGCACCTTGCTTTCTATAAGCAGGTTGCCGAGCTTCGTCGGGCCAGTTCCCTCCGCTTCTCTTGATAAGCTTTGTATTTGTATTTTATCACAATTCTGATTTTTTTCAATCCTAGTTTTCCGATATATTTTAATTATTTTATTTTACAAAAAAGGAATTGCCCATCTGAACAACTCCTTTTTCCCCATTTAAACTAATTCTTTAATACGTATGCGATCGTTCCCAATAATATTTTCATATGTTTCGCGCTCTACAACAATTTGTGATGTGCCGCCTTTCACGAAGACGACAGCTGGTCTACAAATCCGATTATAATTATTCGCCATCGAGTACCCGTATGCCCCTGTACAAGAAATTGCTAATAAATCGGCCGTAGCAACTTTCGGTAGCGTAATATCCCATATTAACATATCTCCACTCTCACAGCATTTCCCAGCAATCGAAACGACTTCCTCATTCTCATCATTTCCTCGATTCGCTAACATCGCTTCATAACGAGCGTTATATAATGCAGGTCTTAAATTATCAGTCATCCCACCATCCACTGATACATATTTCCGAATACCAGGAATGTCTTTCACAGATCCAACTGTATAAAGTGTCGTGCCAGCATCACCTACAATACTACGACCTGGCTCAACCCATATTTCTGGCAATGGATAATTACATACTGTAAACTGTTCTCTCACTGCACTTGTTACAGCTCGCACATACGTCTCAAGAGTTAATGGTGTATCTGATTCTGTATAGCGTATTCCGAATCCTCCGCCCACATTTAGCACTTTTACTACATAGTTTGTTCGCTCTCTCACTTCTTCTAAAAATTGATGAAGAACTTCAATCGCTCGCACAAAGCCAGCCGTTTCAAATATTTGTGATCCGATATGTGAATGAATCCCTAACACGTTATAATTTGATTTTTGTAAAGCAAGCTCAATCGCCTGCATCGCTTGACCATTTGACACGCCAAATCCAAATTTCGAATCATCTTGGCCTGTTGTAATATATTCATGTGTGTGCGCCTCTACTCCAGGCGTTACACGAATTAATACGTTCACAAATTTCCCATGTTGCACTGCTAAATCATGCAAAATTTCTAATTCTAAGAAATTATCTACGACAAAACAGCCAATATTCGCCTGAAGAGCCATCACAATCTCTTCTTCTGTTTTATTATTGCCGTGAAAATGAATGCGTGATGCCGGAAATCCTGCTTGCAGCGCAGTATATAGTTCTCCGCCAGAAACAACATCTAATGACATATTCTCTTCACGAGCCACTCGGCACATCTCCATGCACAAGAACGCCTTGCTTGCATACGCTACTTGATAAGAGAAACCACTTTCTTTAAAAGCACGATGAAACGCGCGGCATTTTCCTCGAATAGACTCTTCATCGTATACATAAAGTGGTGTTCCATATTGTTTTGCTAGCTGCGTCGTATCGCACCCTCCAATTTCTAAGTGTCCTTGCCCATTGATTCGGCTTGTGCCGTGTAAATACATTTGAATTCCTCCCTTATTTCCTCTAAAACTCATAACCCCAATCTTCTATTCATTGCAGCACGCTTTTAGATAGACAAAAAACGCGCGGAACAATGTTCACACGCGTTTCTTATTAGGAAAAATATATATTGAAAAAATAAACGAGTTGTTATCTCCTCAAAATAAGAAACCGCATCAACATCTCCAAATAGCTCTCCATAAAATAAATCTTATGACAGTACTACATTTATTCAATGCAGTCCCAATATATGAATAAGATGGTTATTCTTATATTTCGGCAATAGTCCCTTTCAACCTATGATCACAGATTCCATTAAATCTCCCATAGCTTACTCTTTCCTATCGCGGCCTCTACCTTTGAGAGTAGATGAGGTAAGTCTATTTAATTTTCAAACATCTAATTGTTGCTATTAACAATACCAAAGGACCATTTTATTTGTCAAACAATTTTTTATATTGTTTTTTTGCAGTTTAATTTCGTATCATTTGGTAAGCGCTTTACTATTATCTTAGTTACTTCCCATTCACCCTCTTCGTTATTAAATGTAATCGTTACCTTCTCAAATGGTGGAACAATTTTCCCACCAATCTGTTCATACTTCGTCACTTCAATGACCGCTTGAAATAAATATGTACCGCTATACACTTTTTTTAAACTGATGATTTTAGGACATTGATAAGGTTTCAAATTCCCATATTGTTTTTCAATTGCTTTATTTATTTTCGGAAATAAAACAGAATAAAGGGCATCTTCCATAAGAGGTGCATCATATTGAGCTACCGACACACTCGGTGAAGCAAAAAGTATAACACTACTGCATACTATAAAATATAATAATTTTCGCATTATAACCTCCGTATTCTTACACGATTCTTTCTACGCACGACAATAATCATACATAGGAACTCCGTTTTATTGTCTCCTACCGCCCTTTTTCTACTCAATTATTATAAAAAAGCCCACAACTCTCTTTTATTTTCGTATAATGATACTCATAGTATAATAAACATAATAACAAAGGACTGTTCGTATATATAAAATGAGGCGCTAATCAAATCGACTCACAAGAACTGTCATGCTTTTTAGGAGAGGAGTATATTATGCTACAACGTCTGTTTCCAAAACTGCGATTTGCACTCGTTGCAGTCGTTTTATTATGGATAA
>NZ_BOQB01000031.1 GCF_018332475.1 Bacillus sanguinis
GATCCATATAAGGTTGCTGCTGTTGTTGCGGTTGATTCATAAACGACACTTCAAACGGCTGGTAATAATTCTGATTTCCATAATGAGGCTCGAAAGGATACATATTATATCGTAAATATGTATCCGTGTTATATTGGTACATATTTTGCTGTGCATATGGATTAGATTGCTGATATACGTTAGATTGTTGAAACATGCATTCTCTCCTCCTTCACATAAGTTTCTACATATATAATATGTACTTTTAAAATAATTTGTGTGACGGAGTATCTGTCTATTTTTGTCGGAAGTTTAAATTTTTAAAAAATTAAAAAAGAAAACCCTTCCATGCTATGATAATAAAGAAGAAGATTCTCATGGGGGAGGAATCAACATGGTATTAGGGGATTTAAAACAAGCGTTTTCTCAAAAAAAAGGGTATTACACAGAGAATGTAAATGAACTGTTAGACTTTGCGAGACATTGGTATCTCGAAGGAAAAATATGTATTTCAGATTACCGAACATTAATAAAAGAATTAGAAATAAACGGTGCAACAAAACCTACAACAATGACAGAAGCATAAAAAAAACAAGAGGGCTCTCCCTCTTGTTACTTACATTGCTCAATTATATTTTGCAAAGTATACGAAATAGCTTGATGTGTTTCAAAGAATCGCTTACCTTTACCTTTATTTACAAAACATTGCAACACATTTGTCTGTAAATTATCGTACACTTGATCAATTTGCTGTACATGTATATACTTTGGTTTTTCTTCCTTAATCCATGTATAAGCTAATTCTTTCCACACCTTTAATTCCTCATCTACCATATCTACAAATGGTTTCATATCTTTATAAAAATCGTATTCAATCATTTCTCTTTTTTTTACATCAGCTTCATTATTATACTGCATGAGTTTTTCTGAAGACTGTATTAATGCTTCATACTTCATTTCATTCCCACCTTATTATGCACTCACTACGACGTTTTGAAATGCCTTCACCCAATTCCCTTTTTCTTCGTGATGCACTAATTTATTTTCCATATGCTCAATATGCATTTCTGTTATTTCTATCTTATTACATATTTTTTCACTCTTATCCTTCAATGCATGATTCATTCTAATCCCTATATTCATTTCCAGCAAATCGAGAGAACTTAACACTTGATCCATTGTCTTCATTACATCTTCCTTCTGAACCATCGCCATATACAAAACGCCCCCTTCTTTGCTTTTCCTTTGTCATGTAATTTCGCCGAATGATTCCTCACTCCTGCCCACATGACAAAACTAGTTGTTATTCGTCAAAGAAATCATTTTGTATGTCATTTATAGAAATGGTAACAATACAAAAAGGAGGTGTATGAAAATGGCAAAGAACAAAAACGAAAAAAAGAAAAAACAAAACAAACAAAATAAACCCGAGACTGGCAATCCAAAGTTAGATGGTCCAAACTTCCCTGCTACATAAAGTGAAACTTTAATCAGTCGGGGATTTTTACCCTCCATTGATTATTAGTCTTCACCAATCGGGCTTTTACAAAAAGCTAATTTTTGAAGCACCCTTAATCTCTTATGTTCATTACGTTTTGAGATTAAATTTTCCGAACACATGGCAGGATTACTTCACATTAAGAAGTCCCGTCTTCATAAATGAAGACGGGACTTCTTTTTTATTATATCACGAACTCATCCATCCTTTTAACAAAACGATTTACAATAGAAACAACATAGATTTGCTCCCTCTTTCTTTCATACCATTCTGTTATATCAACTTCACCTTTATACCCTTCCGGTAAAAACAACTCATTTATTTCCGTATCTCTACAAAACCAATCTCTCATACTTATTTCTTTATGTGCAACGACAGGATAAACCTCTCTAAGGGCTCGCGTACAAGATTTTCTCGCTCCTCTTACATAACATTCATAATCTGCTCTTGATCCTGTGTGTATAGTTTGCAATGCAAACCTATGGAATAAGCTTTTATAATTCGGATGAAACAGTAAATCCGCTAATTTCTTCCCTAATTCTATACGCTTTTGTAACGTTTCAAATTGATAAACTGAAAAACCATACATCCTCCCTTCAACGGTTGGAAAAATAACAGCACTAATATGAAGCATTTCTTGCAATTTAAAAAGTACAGTATGGAATACATGTTTTTTAAAATATGCATTCTCAATAACTGGTTTTTGAATTTTATTTTGCTCATTTATAATAAGCGCTGTCATGAGCCTATTTATATCTTTTTTCTCCCAAAAATATATCCATTCTTTTTCCATAAAAATTGATACGTTGAAATATTGTAACAAATAGAATAGCGGTACCTGCCTCTTCTTACTTTCTTCGTATAACAATAGCTGAGGAAATGCATCTAAAAAAATAAGCCAATTCGCTTCTTCATAAGTCAGAAACAAATGTTTTTTTACCGTTTGAGGTAAAACAGTAGCATAATACCTCCCTTTTAAATCAGTCATATTCCATCCCGCATTTCTCGAGACCATACTTGCTAAAAAAGCCCACCTAATTTCACTATTTCTTACATAAAATTCTTGATAGGACTGTGTTCGAGAAATGTTGTCCATATTAGCTATTTCTATTCTCCTCTTAATGTTGTAAACGATTGTTTTTTCTTCTTCTGTACAGACCATATTTTTACGATATTGTTTAATTTTTTCATAATCATTCCAAGTAAACATGAATAAGTCATCATACCTTTCTTCAAAAAGGTCACATCTTTTTTCATTTTTTGTTATAATCACCTTTGTAAGTAATTCTTAGCAAGTTGGGAGTGGACACACTATGACCATTCGTTACCCAAACGGAAAACGATACAATCAAGCTTCACAACCTCATAAAACACCAATTAAAAAACATACTTATAGTAATAGAGGTATGTCCCTGGAAGAGGAATTGAATGAAACAAATGAATATTACTTAACCCATAATATTGCATGCGTACATAAAAAACCTACTCCTCTTCAAATTGTAAAAGTAGATTACCCCGCTCGAAGTGCTGCAGTGGTAAAAGAAGCGTATTTTAAACAACCTTCTACAACAGATTACAACGGTGTATATAAAGGGAAATACATCGATTTTGAAGCGAAAGAAACAAAAAATAAAACCAGCTTTCCACTTCAAAACTTCCACCTTCATCAAATTGAACATATGAAGCAAGTAATCGCTCATAATGGAATTGCATTTGTCATTATTAAATTTACACTTTTTGATGAACTTTATTTATTAGATGCAAAACATATTATTGTATTTTGGAATCGTCAAAATACTGGTGGACGGAAATCGATTACGAAAGAAGAAATAGAAGAGCATGGATCTTTATTATCATGCGGTTATCACCCTCGGATTGATTATATCCGTGTACTAGACACGGTTTATTTTTCGTGATAGAGTCATCACTAAGGCTCTTTTTTCGACTTTTGGGGAGAGAATGAAAGGTAGGAGAAAGTATAATGTCAGATAATTATCGTTCTCGTACAGAACGAAATCATGTAAAAAATCAAAAGCAAGAAACAAATAAAGAGAAAAAACCAAAGAAAAAAGGCTCCTTTTTTAAAAAATTCCTTATAGGTTGTCTACTTCTTGGTATCGTTGGTCTTGTAGCTAGCGTTTCCGCTTTCTTTGTTATGGTGAAGGACGCTCCAAAATTAGACAAATCAAAACTTGTCAATCCTTTATCAACAAAGTTTCTTGATAAGAATGGGAACTTTTTCTATGAATATGGTGCTGAAAAACGAACCCACGTTACGTATGATCAAATTCCAAAGGTAGTTGAAAGTGCATTCCTTGCAACTGAGGATTCACGTTTCTATGATCATAATGGAATTGATTTTAAACGAACTACAAAAGCAGTTATGGAAAATGTCACTGGAGGGTTCGGATCTCAAGGTGGTAGTACGATTACACAACAAGTAGTCAAAAACTATTTTCTAACGATGGACAAAACTGCAAAGAGAAAAGTACAAGAATGGTACCTATCTTACAAATTAGAGCAACAATACTCTAAACATGAGATCTTAGAAATGTACTTAAATAAGATTAACTTAGGTAACCGTTCGTACGGTATTGCAACAGCTGCCAAAAAATATTATAACAAAGATTTAAAAGACTTACAGTTACATGAAGCTGCAATGCTTGCAGGTTTACCCCAAGGTCCTAATATTTATGATCCAACAAAAAAAGACAACGTTGAACGAGCTACACAACGTCGTAACGTCGTATTATCATTAATGAATCGACATGGTTATATAACAAAAGATGAAATGAATAACGCAATGAACATCTCTGTAACTGAGGGTCTTCAACCGTCTTCAGAAGTAACTGAGATGAAGTATCAAGCATTTTTAGATGCTGTTGTAAAAGAAGTTGAAAAAGAATATCCCGATATAAATATCGGTTCAGATGGTTTAACAATTCATACAACACTTGATCAAGATGCTCAAGATTACGCTGATAAAATTATGGACGGCAATCTTATTAAGTATCCGAACGATCAATTCCAAGGATCATTCGTATTTATGGATACACAATCTGGAGAAGTTCGAGCAATTGGAGCTGGGCGTAAAGAAAGTAAGTCTACTTTCAAAGGTCATAATATGGCCATCGATTTAAAACGCCAAGTTGGTTCAACAATGAAACCAATTTTCGACTACGGTCCAGCAATTGAGAATTTACAATGGTCTACATACCATCAATTAAATGACTCAGAGTATACGTATTCCAATGGTAAAAAAATACGAAATGCAACAAATAGTTACAAAGGTGACGTTTCACTACGTGAAGCTTTGAAAAAATCATTAAACATCCCAGCTTTAAAGACAGCCCAACAGGTTGGTCTTCCTAAGTCACAAGCGTTTGCTGAAGGCTTGGGTATGACATTTAAAGACGGCAAAACATATGAATCAACAGCAATTGGTAGTAACGATAGTTCTCCATTAGAACTAGCAGGTGCATATGCCGCATTTGGTAATGACGGTGTATATAATAAGCCTCATTTCGTAAAAGAAGTCATCTTCCCAGATGGGAAAAAGAAAAACTTTAAGCCGAAAGAACAACGTGCAATGCACGACTATACAGCATATATGGTTACTGACGTACTTCGTGACGTAGTAAAACCTGGGTCTGGTGGTACAGGTCCAACAGCATACGTTTCAGGTATAGACGTAGCAGGTAAAACAGGAACACAAAACTTTGATGAATCAGTTATAAAAAAATATGGCATACCAGCTGATGCAAACAGAGATAGTTGGTTCGCTGGATATTCACCGCAATATACAATGGCAGTGTGGACTGGTTACGAAAAAGATAGCCCAGAAAATTACATTGGTGATCGCTCTACTAGAATTGCACAGCAAATGTTCCAAGTAATGATGAGTAAATTCGCTACAGATAAAACTCGTTTCGAACGCCCTTCTTCTGTACAAGAATTAAATGGTGAATTGTACGTAAAAGGTGCTAAAAAAGATGCAATTAAACAAATTAAAGTAGATGCACCTAGTGGTCTTAATGTCACTTTCGATGGCGCTAGCACAGTTACACTAAACTGGTCTGGACCAGCAGAAGTTGATGCGTATGCCGCAAGCTATAAAGCGACTGACGGTTCAAGTGGTAGTTTATCAATAAAAGGTACAACAGCTACTCTTGGGGGTATTAAACCAGGCGTTACTTACAGCTTCTCTGTAGTAGCGAAAAAAGGTACTGGAACAAGCCCTGCAGTTGGTGCATCCTTCACTGCACCTGGCGGAACTCCAGACCCGAAGAAAGCTGAAGAAGAGGCTAAGAAGACGGCTGAAGAAGAAGCTAAGAAAAAAGCTGATGAGGAAGCTCAGAAAAAAGCGAATGAAGATAAACTAAAACAAGAAGAAGCTAAGAAAAACGCTGATGAAGAGCAGCGTAAACAACAAGAGCAACAAGAACAACAACGTAAACAACAAGAAGAAGCTCAGAAAAAGGCTGCTGAAGAAGAAGCCGCTAGAAAGAAAGCCGAAGAAGAAGCTGCTAGAAAGAAAGCTGAAGAAGAGGCTGCTAGAAAAAAAGCTGAAGAAGAACAGCAGAAACAACAAGAGCAACAACAGCAAGAACAACAAAATACCGGTGGAGATACACCTCACGCAGACGGAAATGTTGTTACAACAGAGTCTTAATACAAAAAAGAAGTCCTTTCTCTTAACGAGAAAAGGACTTCTTTTTTGTTATCATTTTCTTTACGTATAGCTTTTCTATTTCAATATACAACTGCGCTAACTGAATATAGGAATGATAATTATTCGGTTTCTTTATAATGAATGAATATCTCTCCATAAAATTAACTGGTTGCACTTCCAATTCACTCGTAAAATCTTCTATTTTATTCAAACTATGAACAGGTTGCTCATTTAGCCAATATACAATTGATAATAAATGTGCTGCAAAAAGAATCATCGGACCTTCAGCTTCTTGTTTCTTTCTGTTTCGAAATAAAGTAGCAATGTCCTCATGATTATTTTTCCATACATTCAACATTACCGGAATACTGTTTTCAATTTCATTCCATGGCTCATATCGTCTTTCAATATCATATATAAAATAAGTCTTTTGTATTGTTTCTTCAAAAGATTGTTCTGTATAATACGCAATCGAATTTATACTTTCTTTAAAAAATGGTAAGCACCGAAATTCTCTCGGTATTTCTATAACTCGCTCCATCCTTTATTTCCCCTTCATTCGCTTCTTTCCTTCTCGACATACTTCTAGTAAAGGGCACTCTTCACATTGTGGTCGCTGTGCCTTGCAGTGATAACGTCCAAAGAAAATCATACGGTGATGTGTAACGCTCCATTCATCCATCGGAATTTTCTTCATTAACGTCTTTTCTACTTCTAACACCGAATCTTTCCATCTACAAATCGCTAACCGTTTACTCACTCTCTCTACATGCGTATCAACAGCAATTGCCGGAATACCAAACGCTACCGAAACAACTACGTTTGCTGTTTTCCGACCTACACCTGGTAACTTTGTAAGCTCATCTCGATCCTTCGGCACTTCCCCATTGTAATCATCTAATAACATTCTGCACAATTTCTGAATGTTTTTTGCTTTATTTCTATACAATCCAATAGAACGTATATCTTGTTGTAATTCTTCTAGAGAAACACTTAAATAATCTTCTGGTGTTTTATATTTTTGAAATAAATTTTTCGTCACTTTATTTACAAGTGCATCTGTACATTGTGCAGATAATGCTACTGCGATTACTAATTCAAACGGATTATCATGAATTAATTCACAATGTGCTTCTGGGTACATATCCGCCATTGTATCTAAACAATAGCGAATTTGCGTTTTATTTAACATACACTTCCTCCTATATTACTGCTCCAACCAATTATAAAAAGGCACTTTCCCAGTAAATTTCGTCTCTTGTTTTGTCGTTTGCTGCGTTCGTTGTTGATTTGCTCTAAATTTTCGTCCTTGGTTTTGGGCTTGATCTACTGTTTTAATACCATTCTTTTTCCACTCAAATAAAATACGATCAATATATCGGAAATTAAGCTTACCACTCATTACGGCTTCTCTGAGGGCCGCTTGAATTAAATTCGGATGATGTTGATCTTGATCTTCCCACATTCCCAATGTCTCACATTCAAATGGAGAAAGTGGTCTTCCAAATTCTTTTTCAAATACTGTATATAAATTTACTTGCAATTGTTTTATTTCTTTTTGTTCTTCCTCTATTGATTCATTCATTAAGAAATGCAATATTTTTTCCCAAAGCGGTTGTAAAGAATAACTTTCACACATCATCGCTTCTGATTTTTGTCCACCTTCTAATGATAAAAAACCTTTTTGAATCAATGTCTGAATTACTTCCATACATTTCATTTCACTAATCGTCATCCGTTCTGAAATCTCTGACGGAGTCGGAAATGTATTACCCGATTCTAAAAATGTGTGTACATGAAGTACAACCATAAATTCCGTTTCATTTAACCCTAATTTTTTATAATGCATCATAAGTAATTTTGGAATTGCAATGCTTCCCTGCTCAAACCATTGTAACATCATTTTCTTTTTCATCACCAAACACCTCGCTCTCTAGTATAACACACCTTTCGCTATTTCTTTTTGCCACAATTCGTCAAAAAAACCTCCCTATTATGTAGGAAGGTTTTTTGTATTGCGTTAATAAAATATACAATTAAGCTTGCACTTTACTTTTCATAAACGTATGAATGCGCTCTAACGCTTTCTCTACTTGTTCAAGAGATGTCGCATATGATAAACGAACGTTATTTGGAGCACCAAATCCTGTACCTGGTACAAGAGCCACTTTTTCCTCTTCTAATAGAGCTTTTGCCCAATCATCAACGTTTTCGTATCCTGATAAAGCTACAGCTTCTTTTACATTAGGGAATAAGTAAAATGCACCTTGTGGTTTAATGCAAGTAAAGCCAGGGATTTGAATTAATTTATCATAAATAATGTTTAATCTCTCTTCAAATGCTTGACGCATTGTTTCTACAGGTTCTTGTGAGCCTGCATATGCCGCGATTGCGCCGTATTGAGCGATTGAAGTAGGGTTTGACGTACTATGACTCGCTAAGTTCGTCATCGCTTTAATAAGCTGCTTATTTCCTGCTGCATATCCAATACGCCATCCTGTCATAGAATGAGATTTAGATACACCATTAATAATAAGTGTTTGTTCTTTTAATGCATTAGAAAGCTGGGCAACCGAAGTATATTCTGCTCCACCATAAATTAATTTTTCATAAATTTCATCTGAAACGATTAAAATATCATGTTCTAAACATACTTCTCCAAGCTGTTGTAATTCTTCTTTGCTGTAAATCATTCCTGTTGGATTGCTCGGTGAATTAATAATAACTGCTTTCGTTTTCTCTGTAATTGCCTCACGCAGCTGCTTCGCTGTAATCTTGTATTCATTGTCTTCAAGGCCTTCTACATAAACCGGCTTACCACCAGCAAGCTTTACTTGTTCCGGATAACTTACCCAGTAAGGCGTAGGGATGATAACTTCATCTCCTTCATCAAGTAATACTTGGAATAATGTATATAATGCATGCTTTGCGCCGTTACATACAATAATTTCGGAAGAATCATACGCAATTCCTTGATCGCGAGTAAACTTCTTCACAATCTCTTGTTTTAAAGCTTGTAATCCACCTGTTGGTGTATACTTCGTATGTCCTTCTAACATCGCTTTATGTGCAGCATCCATAATATGTTCTGGCGTATTAAAGTCAGGTTCTCCTGCCCCTAATCCAATTACATCATGACCTTCAGCTTTTAATGCTTGTGCCTTTGCTGTAATTTCTAAAGTTGCAGATGGTGTTAAAGCAGCTACTCGCTTTGCTAATTTCATTTGTAGTTCCCCCTACATCTATTTTTCAATGCTATATCGTTTTAAAAACTGACCATCTTGAAATGCAAGATTGTAGTAACTATAACGATTGTCATCATCAATATATGTAACTTCCCATAGTGGTATATTGTTTTCAACGCCTAATTTTACTTTTAAAATTTCTTTAGGCCTACTCTTGGGCTCTTTACTGTCATCTCCGACTTGTTCAATCGTTCTTTGTAAAGCATCTTTTTCGGAAATACCTTCGCTCTTTTTCCTTACTATAGTTTCCCCTTTTTTCTCAGGCACCCAAACAATAAGTTGTTCTCCTTTTTCATCTGTACCTTGTACGACTGTATATGAAGATTCTCCGTTATAATAATCAACAGATTTTACTTTTGTAAGCTTTGCCTTCTCTTTCGCAATTTCTACAGATTTTGCCTCTTTAGGGATTTTCTTTTCCATTGCTTTATTATAAACATACGCCCCATATATTCCGCTAGCAACGATTACGATAACGATTGCAAAGATCCACTTTTTCATTGTATCACTACGTTCTGTAAATCGTAAATACAGCTGTTTCTTTATCTTTTTCGTCTAATGCTAATCCGAACATGAGGTCCTGCTCTTTTAACGTACGATTCAAACTATCAACGACTTTATACAAGTCAGACGAATATTTAAGACGCGTCGTTGATAGGACTTCGATTTTCTTATCCATGAAAAAACTCCTCCGTTACACAAAAATTTCTAATTATAGAAGAACGCAATGCGGTTACAATAAGAGTACATTCTTTACAACCCCTGCTTCATCACCCATCTATTATAGCAGGACATGTACTGCAAAAAAAGGTTTCAAGTCGAAAACCAATACATTTTGTATACAAGAAGTAAGAAAAATAAAATTCCTCCTACCCACATTTTTTACGCCTGAAGTTTAAATGTACTTCAGGCGTATTTTTCTTCCAATTTTATTCAGTTGGCCGTTCTCTTAATTGTTCTAACAATTCTTCTAAAGGGCCTTCATAAAGCGGGACAGTTGGGATTGATTGTAAAAAACGTTTCCCATAAGAAGCGCTTGTCAAACGACGATCTAATACAAATACCGTTCCGGTATCTGTACTTGTTCTAATCAGACGACCAAATCCTTGTTTGAAACGTAAGATTGCTTGCGGGAGTGCTAACTTAGCGAATACGTCTTCTCCTTGATTTTTTAACCACTCTCCTTTTGCTTCCATCATCGGTTGATGAGGAGGTGTAAAGGGAAGCCGGACAATAACAAGACAACTAAGGGCATCTCCAGGTATATCTATCCCTTCCCAAAAACTACTTGTTCCTAACAAAATCGATTTGTCGAATTCTTGAAATTTACGGATGAGACGACTTCGGCTCTTATTATTCACACTTTGCGTTAATAATAAATACCCTTCTAATTCCTCATCGTTTTTCAAATTCGTATACGTTTCTTTCAACATTTCATACGAAGTGAACAAAACAAGCATTCTACCTTTTGTAGCTTTCGCTATTTTTGCAATATGTGCTGACACAGATTCAATATACTCTTCATTACTTGCTTGCTTAATAAACGGCACATCTGTTGAAACCATTAATTTCATCTGTTCTTCAAAATGGAATGGTGACGGGACCTGTAATGTATTTGGAGCAAAATCATGTAAACCTAGCTCCTCTTTTATATAGTCAAATGAATCATTTACTGTTAACGTTGCTGATGTGAAAATAACACTCTTTTTTTGTGTTAAAAATTCATCCGCAAATCTTTCACCAATATGAACAGGCTGTGCATATAAAACCGTTGAATGAATTGTTCCCTTCGTTTCAGTTTCCATCCATGTCACGTATGAATTTTTTTCTAAAATGAGTAACTGTAAAGATTGTTCCATCTTTCTCAACAACTCAATTAAATGCATAAATTCACCTGTAACAACATGCATCTCCCATTCTAATTTACTTTGCAATATTTCAACTTGCTTCTCAAGTGCATTCAACAGTTTTCTTACATCGTATACAAAACGATTTGTTAACTCGGTAATACTATCCCATAACTTACCTTTCTCTACTTCCGTGTTATATCGATAAATGAGTGGCATATTGCTTATCCCTTGTTCCTGCTTTGTTTGCTTAAAGATAAAAGCACGTAACATTTGGAATAGCTCATCCGCATCAAATTTCAATTCCTTCAAACTATGACTCACCATACGGAAAGTTGAACGAGAGGCTTGCTCTGATTTTTTCATCATTTTATATACTTTAGAAAGTACATCATCTGTTTCTAGCGTACCAAGACGAGATAAAACTAGCTGGAAATACATACAGGAGAACTGTTCACCTAATGTTCTACTCGCCGCTTCCTCGATATGATGAGCTTCATCAAAAATAATATGTTCACATGAAGCAAATAATGGTTCTTCACTTGAAAAATCTTGAAATAATAAAGCATGATTTGTTATGACGATATCTGCAAATAATGCTTTATTCTTTGCTCGTTGATAAAAACAACGGCTATACCAGTTGCTTTGTATCCCACCTGGACTATGCACATCGCTACAAATACGGTTCCAAAGTAACTTTCCGCCCTCAGGAATATTTAATTCATCCCGGTCACCAGTTTCCGTTTGCAATAACCACACTAAAATTTTTGCCTTTGTGAGCGCCATATCATAATTTTTCTCTTCCTCTTGCAAAGCATATTCAAATTTATGTAGACAAAGATAATGCTTTCTTCCTTTCAAAAGAGCTACTTCAAATGAAAATGGCATTATTTTCTGTAATAACGGAATTTCTTTTTCTAATATTTGTTGTTGCAGTTGTACTGTTTGGGTACTTATGATGACAGGTTCCTCTTTTTTCGTTGCAAAATAAATACTTGGAAGTAAATATGCAAGAGTCTTTCCTGTTCCTGTTCCTGCTTCAATTAGCGAGAACCTAGAATCTCTTAGTGCTGTATATATTTCCTTCATCATAATTTGTTGGCTTTCTCTTTTTTCAAACTTTGGCATATTCAATTCAAGTTTATCAATTGTCTTATGCAAGAAAGCATCAAATTTAGATGAACATGTTTCACTGAGATTTAAAGAATAATTCCGTTTTCGAAGTGCAATATTTCGATACACTTCATACCCCTCAGCCGCTTTTTTACCGTGCATCATTTTCTTTAAAATATTTTCAGAAAGTACATCCGCTATATCACTTTGAAAAACATCGCTTAATTCATAGAGCGATTGCAAGGTGACAAGTGGTAACTTTTCAATTTCATTTAAAAATTGTAAAAACAATTCCGCTGTTGCAAGAGCATCACTATCCGCACGATGCGGTTGATCGTGCTCTAGTTCGTGTTGTTTAGCTAAATCACGTAATTTATAACTATCAGCTGTCGGCAAAAGAATTTGCGCCAACTCAACTGTATCAACTTTTGGACAATGTATTTCTGTATATCCAGCCTGCCTTAATTCTTCCGTTAAAAAATTCCAATCAAAGTGAACGTTATGTGCAACAAAAGCTGCACCTTGTAATAGCTCAACAACCATCGGGGCTACATCTTGAAATAACGGGGCTTGCTTAACCATACTCTCATCAATCCCTGTTAACTCTGTAATAAATGGCGGAATCTCTCTCTTCGGATTAATAAAAGATGAAAAAATTTCTAATATCTCTCCATCTTCCACTACAACAGCTGCAATTTGGGTAATTTTATCTTTCCCATCCTTCCAGGAGTTCCCTGTCGTCTCTAAATCCACAACGACATAACGCTTACTCATATATGTAACACCTCAATTTCTTACCTATCAAACACAAAATTATATAATGTTACTATACCACGTTTTATCTCATCTTAATGAAAAGATGCACAAAAAAGCTATCTCCGTAATAGAGATAGCCTGCTCACTTATAATATCGTACCCGCTTTTTCAGCACCTAACATTTCAATAATTTGATTATTATCGTCTAATACTGCAATTTTCGGCTCTTGTTTATGAATATTTTCTTCTGCCACTAAACCGTAGCAAATAATAATAACTTTATCCCCTGGTTGCACAAGCCTTGCAGCTGCACCATTTAAACAAACAACACCGCTACCGCGTTCTCCCTTAATAACATATGTCTCTAAGCGAGCACCATTATTGTTATTTACAATTTGTACTTTTTCATTTTCTACAATATTTACTGCATCCATTAAATCTTCATCAATTGTAATACTACCTACATAATTTAAATTTGCTTCTGTTACTGTTGCGCGGTGTAACTTCGCTCTCATCATTGTGCGAAACATAGATGCTCCCCCTTATTCAACCGTTAATGTTATATTGTCAATTAATCGTACATTCTCAAATTTAACTGCGATCGCTAAAATAATTCGTCCTTCAATTTCATCCATTTCTTGTAGTGAAGGATAAGCATATAAATCAACATAATCTACAGTTCCTTTCGTATACGTCTCAATATACTCTTTCACAAGAGTTGTAATGATTTCTGCATTACGTTCGCCTGCCTCAATTCTCTCCTTCGCTACACATAGACTGCGGTATAATTGAGGGGCCTCTTCACGCTCTTCTTGTGATAAATACACGTTACGAGAACTCTTCGCTAATCCGTCTTCTTCCCTTACAATATCTACTGGTACGATCGTAACCGGAATATTAAAATCAGCGACAAATCCTTCAATAACAGCAACTTGCTGCGCATCTTTCATACCGAAATAAGCACGCGTTGGTAATGTAATATTAAATAGTTTCATTAGTACAGTCGCAACACCAGCGAAATGACCAGGTCTTTGTTTGCCACATAATACATCGGTACGCTTCACAACTTCTACTGTTGTCGTTTGTTCTACTGGATACATTTCTTCTACGCTCGGATAAAATAAATAATCTACACCGTTTTCTTTTGCTACATTTTCATCTCTATCAATATCACGAGGGTATCGATCTAAATCTTCATTCGGTCCAAACTGTAGCGGATTAACAAACACGCTTAACACTACAATTTCATTTTCTTTTCTTGCCTGACGTAATAAAGTCGCATGCCCTTCATGTAAATAACCCATCGTTGGGACAAAACCAATACTTTTTCCACTTGCATGCAGTTCTTTTGTAATTTGCTGCATCTCTTGCACTGTAGTTACGATTTTCATTATTGTTTTCCTCCGTATAACGCTAAGCACTCTTCCTCTTTCATTGTGAATGAATGTTTTTCTTCTGGAAATTGCCCTGTCTTTACTTCAGTAACGTATTGTGAAATCCCTCGTACAATCTCCCCTTGAACAGACGTATATTGCTTCACGAATTTCGGAACACGATTTACGCCGTATGAGATAAGATCATGATAAACAAGTACTTGCCCATCTACTTTTTTCCCTGCTCCAATTCCAATCGTCGGAATTGTTAATTGCTTCGAAATTAATTCCGCTAATTGCATTGGCACACATTCTAACACAAGCGCAATTGCACCAGCTTCCTCACATCTCTTCGCATCTTCTATTAATTTCCTTGCACTTTCAGCATCTTTTCCTTGTACTTTATACCCACCTAGTACTCCTACAGATTGAGGAGTTAAGCCTAAGTGCGCCACGACAGGAATTCCCGCGTTCGTCAAGTAATGAATCGTTGATACCACTTCCCCTGCACCTTCTACCTTCAGTGCATGAGCACCACTTTCTTGAACGATGCGGCGTGCATTCACCATCGTATCTTGCAGCGACACATGGTACGACATAAATGGCATATCAGTTACAATAAACGTCTCTTTCGCTCCTCGGCGTACAGCTTTCGTATGATGAATCATATCCTCTACTGTTACAGGTACTGTTGAATCGTAGCCGAGCACAACCATCCCAAGGGAATCTCCAACTAGAATCATATCAACTTCAGCTTCTTCTGCTAACTTAGCAGATGGGTAATCATACGCCGTTAGCATTGTAATCGGCTCACCTTGCTCTTTCATTTTCAAAAAATCTGTTTTTGTTTTCAAAAACTACTCCTCCTTTATGCAGGAGAGAGGAGATGGCCGAAATCATATAAAAAACCCCTCTGGCCATAAAAGGGCAGAAGGGTTGTGTGTTAGTCGGCATTATTCATCCCTCTGTCCCAGTCCGTTATTGGATCAAGGCAGAATCCAAGTTATTATTTTTCATATTGCTTCGAATCATGGTGCAGTTCGATCTGATACTGCCCACATTCGAACTAATTATAGCAAACTCCAAAAAGGAATTACTACATTTTTTTGAAAAAATAATTTTTATCCCCATTACGGTATGTGAAATTTTTACAATTAACGCACTTATAGAAAGGAGAAACAGCTTTTTTACATGCATTGTATAACTCGTGAACTAATGATGCAGGTTAATTGGGGAAAGTACTTACAAAAGGAGAATTACGAATGTCTATGAACAAATGGTTATTTCGATTCACCGGTCTACTTGTGATAATTGTAGGGATGATAACTTTTAGCTCCTTCCATGCATTTGCCTCAGTTAACGTCGTAACACAACCTATCGATGCAACGAAAGTCATTGAAGTTGAACTGAATGATGATTACTTTAACCCTAATGTCGTCACGATTCCGATTGAACAATCCACAACCTTTCTTTTGAAAAACAAAGGTAAAAGCGAGCACACCTTTACAGTAAAAAAACTCGGCATTGACGTCGTAGTCGAGTCAGGAAAAGAAAAAAACATTACCGTAAAACCTAAAAATACTGGTACATATGAATTAATATGCCGGTACCATCTTCTTAAAGGAATGGAAGGCAAAGTAATAGTCAAATAAAAAGAAGTTCCAAAAAGGAACTTCTTTTACTTAATTTCGATATCCGCAGAATGAATGTGATGTACTTTTCCTTCGTGGTCCTCTAGAAGCAATACACCATCCTCTGTAATTCCTTTTGCTACCCCTGTAATCGTCTCTCTCATCGTTCGAGCGGTAATTTCTTTCCCGATGCTCACAGCGTAACTTTCCCAAAGAATTTTAATGACAGAGAAACCATTTTGTAAATACTCTTCATATAATTTTTCTAGTTGTAAAAAGATTTGTTGCATAAGCTCCGCGCGAACAATCGGCTTACCAGATTCAATTGCTAAAGAAGTAGCAATATGCTGAATTTCCTCATCAAAATGTTCTTGCTTTTGATTCGCATTAATACCAATACCCATAATGACAGCATTAATTTTATCAGGATCCGCCTGCATCTCTGTTAATATACCTACAGCCTTTTTGCCTTGAATCAAAATATCATTTGGCCATTTTATTCCTACGTTTACACCCGTACACTTTTCAAGTGCTTGTGCAACGCTAACAGCCGCTAACAAAGTAAGTTGTGGTGCATGATGAACCGGGATTGATGGACGTAAAATAATACTCATCCAAATTCCAGTTCCTTTTGGCGAATACCATTTCCTGCTTAAACGACCTCTGCCCGATGTTTGTTCTTCTGCCACAACAATCGTTCCTTCTTCTGCACCTTCATAAGCAAGTTTTGCTGCAATATGCTGCGTAGATTCTACAGATTCTTCAAAATACACCGTTCTACCAATATGTTTCGTTTGTAGTCCTAACTGAATTTCATTAGCAGTCACTTTGTCTGGCTTACCCGCAATTCGATAACCTAATCGACGCACAGCTTCAAGTTCATATCCCTCATTCCGAAGGTCCTCCATATGTTTCCACACGGCGGTTCTTGAACAACCAAGTTTATCACTAATCGTTTGGCCAGATACAAACTCGCCATCCGCTTCCGAAAAAACTTGTAATAACTGCTTTCTTATAGTAGATTGCATTCTTGCAGCCACTCCCTTATACACTCTTTCTCATTAACTACATTTCCTTGTACGATTGCTTCTTCAACTTTTTGAATTATTTCAGCAACCCACGGACCTGGCTTTTTATTTGCCCAGTTTAATAAATCATTCCCAGTCACATTCATTTCTTGGCGACTCTTGATTGGCAACGCTTCAAACAACGTTTGTACTCGTTTCACAGATGTATTATCGTAGCTTTCAATCATCGCTTCATATACTCTTTCTGCCATTTCAGCGATATGAATTCCCGTTTTATAAAGAAGAATTGTATCCCAATCCTTCTCCTTTCTCGTACGGATTGTTAATAAAACTGCGACGATATCTTTTATTTTTTTATTCGAAAACTTCCATTGACGTAAAAAGACAGATGGATGCTCTTCCCCGATACAATATAAGAAAAATGCCCATGCCTCAATGTCTGTTTCAAAAGAATCCCATTTATACTGCGTAGCTTTTAACAATCTCTCTTCTGACATTTGTAAATATGGCAGATGAGAAAAGAGCTTCGTTTCTACTAATTCTTGCAAACCCTTCACGCAGTATGTGCCAGTTAACAGTTTCTCAAACTCCACTGTAATTCGCTCAATTGCTATATGTTCCAGTAAATGTCCATATGTTTCAATTGCTTGTTTCGTTTTCGTTTCTAAAGAAAAACCTAACGTACTTACGAACCGAATACCACGCATCATTCGCAGGGCATCTTCTTGAAAACGATCCGCAGCATTGCCAACTGTCACAATTTCTCTATTTTGAATCGCTTGCTGTCCAGCAAATAAATCAACCATTTTGCCTTCTTCTGTCATTGCAATTGCATTCATTGTAAAATCACGACGTTTTAAATCCTCTTGTAATGAACGAACAAATTGAACACTACTTGGTCTTCGAAAATCTTCATATTCGCTCTCTGTTCGAAAAGTAGTTACCTCATAAGGTTCACCATTTTCTACTACAATTACAGTTCCATGCTCAAGACCAACAGGAACATGTCTTGGAAATATAGCCATCACTTCTTCTGGTAAAGCAGATGTCGCAATATCAATATCTCCAATCGGCCTATCGATAATAAGATCTCGTACGCTTCCACCGACAAAGTAGGCCTCATGCCCTTGTTGCTTTAAAGTCTCGATAATAGAACTAGCTTTTTTAAATCTTTCCATTTTTGTCATCCCTTAGTACATCATAGTAAATCGTTTCATATTGTGAGACGATTTTTTCAGAGCGGAACTGCTCGTAAACACTTGCTCTCGCTCGCTCTCCCATATTACGATGAAGTTCTTCATCCTTTAATAGCTGAATGGCTTGATTTGCCACTCCTGTTGGATCGCCAACTTCACATAAATATCCTGTTTCACCATGTTGAATGACTTCTGGAATACCTCCAACCCTTGTTCCGATACAAGGTACACCACACGCCATCGCTTCTAATAAAACAAGACCAAAACTCTCTTTCTCTGATAGAAGTAACATTAAATCACTCATCGCAAGTAGCTCTGCAACATTATCTTGCTTCCCTAAGAATAAGACGCGATCTTCAATATGTAAATTTTTCACCAACTGTAAAATCGTGCAAAATTCTGGTCCATCTCCAACAAGAAGCAACTTCGCATCTACTTCTGTAACAATTTTAGCAAATGCCTGCACAACATCTTGCACACGTTTCACTTTACGGAAGTTTGAAATGTGAATGAGTATCTTTTCACTCTCACTTATACCGTATTCTTTCTTTAATTGGGTCATATCACGTTTGAAATATACACGTTCGTCTATAAAGTTATATACGGTTTGAATGTCTTTATTTGGTTTTACAAGCTCATGCGTTTCGTTAATTAATGAATGCGAGACAGCCGTCACAACATCAGATTGCTCAATACCAAAACGAATTAAATTATTTAGCGAAGGGTCGGATCCTAACACAGTAATATCTGTTCCATGCAAGGTTGTAACAATTTTAATACGCTCTCCAATCATTTGTTTTGCTAAATAAGCACAAATGGCATGTGGTATTGCGTAATGCACATGTAAAATGTCTAGATTTTCTCTTTGTGCAACCTCTGCCATTTTACTCGCTAATGCTAAATCGTATGGTGGATATTGAAATACAGAGTATTGATTTACCGTCACTTCATGAAAATAAATGTTTGGATACACTTTATTTAACCGGAATGGTAAACCCGATGTAATAAAATGAATTTCATGCCCGCGTTCCGCTAATTGCTTTCCTAATTCTGTTCCAACAACTCCAGAACCACCTACAGAAGGATAACATGTAATACCTATTTTTAATTTCATTTACATCCCCCTATTAAATCAGCATGTAATAAAACCGGTTTCTTACTCATAAACCCTTCGGCATATAAAACTCCAACTTCTTTTCCAAACATTTTCTCACGGGCAACTACAGTTTCAACGTAACCTTCTGTTAACGGCGTTTTCACACCATCACTCCCTGTTGAAAACTGACTTTCATACGCTTCTAATGCTTCCACTTTTTGCGATACGTATTCACTAATATCTATACAAAAATTCGGTTTATGAAAACCATTAATCATATAATGATAAAAAGACTCCACACGATGTGGTGGAACCTCTGGCATATATTTGCGAATTCCCGCTGAAAAAATAGCTTCTTCCACAAGTTTTGCAAAATTTGCATGATCTGGATGACGATCTTCATAATACGGCGCAAAAACTAGTTTTGGTTTATATGTACGAATTACCTTTACAATTTCACGTATATACTCTTCTTTCATATACAAACCACGGTCTGGCATCGCTAAATTTAGTCTCGTTTTTACTCCCATTATACGAGCTGCCGCCTTTGCTTCTTCTTTTCTTAACTCTATCGTTCCGTTAGAAGAAAGATCAGCTTCTGTTAAATCACAAATACCTACTTCATACCCTTGCTTCGTATATTTAGCAATGGTACCCGCCATGCCGATTTCAACATCATCGGCATGAGCACCAAACGCTAATATATGTAATCCACTCATAATTGTTCCCCTCATTTTCTTAACTTGCGGTAATCTAAATCTCCTCGCTCTAATGCGTGCATTAACATTTCAGCACTTGCCATATTCGTCGCAAGTGGAATTGCATATACATCACATAAACGAAGCAATGCATTCACATCCGGTTCATGCGGCTGTGCTGTTAATGGATCGCGGAAGAAAATTACCATGTCTAAATCATTTTTTGCAATCATTGCACCAATTTCTTGATCGCCGCCAAGAGGACCAGATTGATATCTTGTTACAACTAAGCCGGTCGCTTCCATAATACGAAGTCCTGTCGTTCCTGTTGCAAATAATTCATGTTGTTCAAAAATTGGTTTATATGCGTATGCAAACGAAACCATGTCGTCTTTCTTTTTGTCATGTGCGATTAAGGCAATTTTCATCCATTGTCTCCCCTTTAGTCGATAATATTTTCTAAACCGTACACAAGATGATCTAGATTCATTACTGTCTCAATTGATAGTTTTACACCAGACATAAATGATGCACGATTGAATGAATCATGACGAACTGTTAACATTTGTCCGTCTCCACCAAACATTACTTCTTGGTGTGCAATAAGTCCTGGTAAACGTACACTATGAATATGAATGCCATCTACATTTGCACCACGAGCCCCTTCTAGTTGCTCTACTTCATTTGGATGACCTTGCTGCTTTGATTCACGATTTTGACGAATCAATTCTACTGTTTTTACCGCTGTACCAGATGGTGCATCTAGTTTTTGATCATGATGCAATTCAATTACTTCAACATCTTGGAAATATTTCGCTGCCATTTGTGAGAATTTCATCATAAGAACTGCACCAATTGCAAAGTTTGGAGCGATAATTGTTCCTACTGCTTTTTCTTTCGCGGTCTCGGTTAATTGTTTTAGCTCTTCTTCTGTAAATCCAGTTGTACCAATAACAGAACGAAGTCCACGCTCAACTGCTAGTGTAACGTGTTGTTTCCCAACTTCTGGCGTTGTTAAATCTAACAACACATCTGCTTCTACTTCCTCTAAACAAGTATGTAAATCTGCGTAAATAGGTGCATCTAGCGCTGGCATTCCCGGTAAATCAGAGATTTTCTCTCCACCATGCTTATAATCCACTGCTGCTACTAAATTAAAATGTTCCGTTCTTTCCATAAGAAGAACTGCTTCATGTCCCATACGTCCTCTTGGTCCAGCGATAATTACTTTAATTTCTTTCATTATTCTTTCTCTCCCTCATCAATACGTGTCCAGCGATCTTTATCGCGAGTATTAAATTTATTCATTACAATGTTATGTGCTGTTTCTAAATCAATATTTAAACTATTTGCCATACAAATCATAACAAATAATACATCTCCAAGCTCTTCTTCAATACTACGTTCTGTTTCAGTTGTTTTCTTCGGTTTCTCACCATAATAATGATTAACCTCTCTTGCAAGCTCCCCCATTTCTTCCGTTAAACGAGCCATCATTGCAAGTGGACTGAAATAACCTTCTTTAAACTGACCAATATATGCATCAACTTCTTTCTGCATATCCTTCATCGTTTTCGCTTCCATACAATTCACCTCTAATCCTTCCTCTTTCATGTTAGCCAATTCATCGCGATTTGACAAATATTATTCCCCGCCAAACACCTATTTGCGACCCTTTTTGGGAAAGATTATAATAAAGTGAAACTTCTTTTGCGTTTTTGGCAAAAAATCAACCAGAACCAATCGATTTTTATAGCCTTCACTATTTTCACTAGCAACTAGAAATTACTTATCATTATGTTTTACCGTTTCAGCGGAGCAATGCCATTTACATAATTAGGGGGATTTCTATATGACATCAAATTTGAAGATTCGAAATATCATTTTTATTTTAATCGGTTCCGCTATTTTTTCTTTCGGTATTGTGAATATCAATATTGAAAATCACCTTGCAGAAGGTGGGTTTACCGGTATTACACTATTATTGTATTTTCTATTTAAGTTTGATCCTTCTTATTCAAACTTAATTTTAAATATCCCTATATTTTTCATCGGTTGGAAATTACTTGGAAGAACAACATTTATCTATACACTAATCGGTACCTTTAGCGTATCTTTATTT
The DNA here is from genome assembly GCF_018332475.1 of Bacillus sanguinis. GTDB lineage: Bacteria > Bacillota > Bacilli > Bacillales > Bacillaceae_G > Bacillus_A > Bacillus_A sanguinis. The sequence goes on from NZ_BOQB01000031.1 coordinate 22,255, forward strand.
CTATGGATTTTTCAGCGTTACGAAGTTCTCAACTTACATTTAAACTTACAAAATGATATGACACTCGCAGCTTTATTTGCTGGGGCATTTATTGGTATCGGTCTCGGGATCATATTTAAATACGGCGGAACTACTGGCGGTGTAGATATTATTGCGAGACTCGCTCATAAATATGTTGGCTGGAGTATGGGGAAAACGATGTTTATGTTTGATGCTATCGTCATTATCGTCTCTATCCTTACCTATTTATCATATCGCGAGGGTATGTATACGTTAGTTGCTGTTTTTATCGGGGCGAAGGTCATTGATTTTATGCAAGAAGGAGCCTATGCAGCAAAAGGAGCAACTATTATCTCAGATAAAAACGATGAAATTGCTGCTAAAATTTTATCTGAGATGGAGCGCGGAGCAACCTTTTTAAAAGCTGTTGGATCGTATACAAAAGTGGAACGGAACGTATTGTATTGCGTTGTTGCTAAAAATGAAATCGTGAAATTAAAAAATATTATTACTTCTGTAGATCCTCATGCATTTGTTGCAGTAAGTGACGTACATGATGTAGTTGGTGAAGGTTTTACGTTGGATGAAAATAAAAACCCATTACATACATAAACATAACTAGAAAAGCTTTTTAGCTTTTCTAGTTTTTTATTACATATTGCTTAAGTTTCTCTAAATCCTCATAAATAAGCTCCAATAAGCTCCGATTATAAAAAATGGAAGCAGGATGGAAGGTCGGAAAAATATGATATTCTTTCTCTGACCATGTAAATTCTGCACTTTGCATATCCTTTAATTTTTGAATGGGCTGTTTTAATAATTGCCCGTGTACATCTGTGATTTTTTTATCTTTTCCTGTTAAACGTTGAAGACCGATATTGCCAAGCGTGACGATTAGCTTCGGATTTAGTTTCTCTAATTCATAATCTAACAAAGGTGCATGGGCAACTATTTCTCCTTGATTTGGCGTTCTATTATACTTTTTTTGTATAATAGAACCATTTCGTTCTTTTTTCTCTCGCCACTTATAAGGTCTACTCCGAACAGCGCTCGTAATATATACTTCTTCCCTTGTAACGTGAATACGTTCTAAAAAACCCATTAATTGTTTTCCCGCTCTCCCGCTAAACGGAATCCCATTATGAATTTCTGTTTCACCAGGCGCTTCTCCTAACAACATAAATTCCGGATTTTCAGGGCCTTGTCCACTTAAAAAACCTTCTAATTGATAAGGAGCACTACGCTCTTTCACCTGTTTTACTAAATGGTCTGGATATTTCATTCCCCCCACCGCCTTTCCACATTACTTCTATTATTTCTATTTGCAATACATTATATAATTCAATCCACAAAACAAAAAAGACTATCAAAATTGATAGTCTTTAGTCATCGCTACGCTGCATACCAGTATAAATCAATACGAGACGTAATAATTCAAATACCGCTACGGCTGCAGCTGCTACATATGTTAATGCTGCCGCATTTAATACTTTACGAGCTTGCCCATATTCATCTGTTGATACGATACCTAACGCTTCAATTTGTTGCATCGCACGCTTTGATGCATCAAACTCAACTGGTAATGTAACAAGTTGGAACACAACACCTGCTGCCATTAAAATGATACCTAAAAATATCATGTTGGCCATCGATGCAAAAATACCGATCATAATAAATATCCAAGAAATATTCGATCCAAAGTTCGCAACTGGCACTAACGAATGACGAATACGCATAAAGTTATAATCTTTTGCATCTTGAATTGCGTGTCCTACTTCGTGTGCTGCAACTGCTGTACCAGCAACTGAATGACCGTAATAGTTATCTGTTGATAATCGAACTGTTTTGGCAGTTGGATCATAATGGTCTGATAAATGACCTGGTGTTTCTTCTACAGCTACGTTGTATAATCCATTTTCATCTAAGATTTTCCGAGCCACTTCTGCTCCTGTCATACCTGATGTTGAATAAACTTGTGAATACTTGCTATAGGCACTACGTACTTTTGACTGTGCATACAACGGTATGATCAAAATGATCGCGAAGTAAATTAAATAAAACATCATGAATCTCTGAACCTCCATTGAAGTTTTAAGTATAGTACTTCTCATTCTATTTTCTTCTGCCACCATTGTCAATGAATAAACCTTACAATCCGTATCTTTATTTATTACATTATCTATTCTTAGAATGGACATTACTTTTTCTTTTTTCTCTCTCTCCTTTATACTTTCTCCATCCAACATAAGTTAATGTGAATAAAATAAGACCTCCAGTAATCGTCATAAACCAAATGAGAGAAGGTGCAATTTCATCTTTTTTTACTGTATGAAATATTTTTTGCAAATCCCCTTTAATGATTCCTAATTGCATTTGCCCGCCTTTTGTTTTTAACATAACGTTACGAAATTCATCCAAATAAGATAAATGGGCATTTACACGCTGCACTTCATTTTCTGGCAAGGCAATCATTAAGCTTGGATAAATAATATTAAATTCATGTAAAAATGTGTTTAACGTTTGTTGAAACTGTCCCGTATCTTCTTTTTTCATCGCTTTTTCCATTTGAGAAAAGGCATCCATTACTTTTCCTTCTCTTTCCATCCAAAGTGGTTGATATTTCGATACTTGTGCATCGACAGCGAGCTGCAGGGCTAACACATTATCAATTTTAACTTGTTTCCTTACATCTTCTTCTGCGAGAGATTGTTTCGCCCTATCGTAAGCTAAAGAAATAACTCTAACTTGATCTGGCGTTACTTCCTGCTTCTTTTCATTCCCCTTTATGACAAACTGCTCCGAGAAATGTTGTAGTACTTGTACTGCTTTTTCATCTTCATTACGCTTCACTAATTGTAATGAGTCATCTAACAACCCTGTTAGTTCACTCCACTCCTCAGCATATATACGTAACGGAAACATGATAATTAGAAATGCAATCAGTCCAATTAATGTTCTCTTCATCACGGTCCCCCCTATAACTACTAGTACAAAATATGTTCATTGGGACAAGAATAGAACAGAACTGGACCGAAAAATATATTATCGTTTTACAAACAAAAAAATTCTCTTTAAACAGAGAATTTTTCCTTTGAAATCCTTTTCTTTTTTACGAAATATCTATACAAGCTGTAACAAAGTATGCTACCAAATAAAATGAATAATAAAATAGCACACGCAGCAAGCATAAAGAATTCTTCTGGTAACATTAATATAATCGGATCCTTCTCAGGATCAAAAACCCAATAATCATTACTGAATAAAAGCTTATGGAATATCACAAAACTCTTTTCAAAATTAATAGCAATCGGTAACATTAACGCTATTGGAAAAATGATTGTTAAAATAGATCCATGTAGTAAAAACTTTTCATTTTTCTTTTTTAACAAATACATGCCGCCTATCATTGCAATCATAATTGTCGCATACATCACATATTGAATCTTTACTAAAATATTTTTAACATCTACAAAATGAATACGGCCATTTGTAGACATATCTAATGTTGGCAACTGCAATGCTCCATCATAAAACGGCGATAAATATGTGATAAGCACATCGTAATTTCTTTTAATATCATCCTTCGTCATATCCGCTAAATCTGGAATGTTTAAAAAATCAATTTCAAAATAATATAGCCATTTTCCGTATACAACCGCTGTTGTTGCGAGTGCAAATATAGAAAATGCTATGCTATATGAAACAACTATCGTAATCAATCGATTCAATATTTTTGTACCACTCTTATTTTTCTTCATTTGCTCCCCCTAAATGTTCTAACTATCATAAAGAAAACTGTTTTCGGTTCTCACGTAAGCAATAATAATATGTAATACATAATGTGGCGATGCTTAGCCAGAACGTAAAATAACCAATTTCTTCTACAAACAAATGCATAATTCCATATCTCGGCATTTGCCAAAATAAATAATCAATTGCATCATTATGTAATGTCCATATAGCAGCTACCGCAAAATGCCATTTTTTTATACGGTAAAACGGTGCATATAACAATCCTTGTACTGCCATCGCAAAATGCGAAAGCATTAGCATATACCCCATAAGACCAATAGGACCTTTTACATAGATCATAACCCCATTTACAACAACAGCCCATATACCATATTTCATTAAAGTAACAATCGCTAGCGCCTCTATTAATCCCCAATTTCTCTTTATTAAAAAAGCAATTAAAACAAAGACAAAAAAGAGACTCGCCATCGGGCTATCGGGTACAAACGGCCAAAATACAGGTGAAGTTTCTTTTAATTGATTTCCATACCATATAAATCCGTATATTGTACCTAATATGTTAACAACTAATAAAAATAATAATACGGAGCGCTGTCTTAACATTGCATACAAGTAAACCAAGTTGTATGTCCAACACCTTTCAAACAAAGTCATTCTTTCCTCAAACTCTACTCTATTATATAGTAAACTTTCTTTCATCAAAATAAAAAGCTGACTACAATTTTTTGTAGTCAGCTTTTTATTATTTTTTATTATACTTGGCAATGAATTCCGAAAGCTTCTTCAATTCCTCATCCGTACCTTTAAATACGCCTTTAGGCATTGAACCTTTTCCATCTTTCGCAATTTTAGCAATTTCTTCTGGTTTTAAAGTTAAATTTTGCAGTGCTGGTGCCGCTGCCCCGCCCTGTAAATTGTCACCGTGACACGTTAAACAAGTATTTTTTTGCATTAATTTATAGCCGTCATCATTTTTATCAACTGGTGCTGTTTTTACAATTGCTCCTTGTTTTTTTGCAGCTTCCCAGTCGTGGTGTGCTACAGATTCCCAAGTTAAAAAGATAATTGATGCAATTGCTAAAAGCATAAATCCAGTTGCCACAGGACGCTTCAACGGGCGTCTTTCTGGTCCACGATCAAGAAATGGAGCTAACAGTAATGCGCCAAACGCAATCCCTGGCATAATAAACGCTCCAATTACAGTAAATGAGCCAGAAGCATAAGAATACTTTAATAACTGATACAAGAATAAGAAATACCAATCTGGAAGTGGTATATATCCCGCATCAGTTGGATCCGCCATTCTCTCAAGCGGTGACGGATGCGCCACTGTTAAACATAAATAACCGATTAAAAAAACTGCACCAACCATCCATTCTTTTAACAAGAAGTTCGGCCAAAACGCTTCTGTTTTTCCTGGGTATTCAGAATAGTCTTTCGGAATATTTGGTTTCCGAGCTACTGGTACCCGAGAATCTCCTACAAACTTCATCCCTTTGCCGCGATGCATAATCTCCCTCCTTTAGTTCTTTCCCCTTTAATTTAGCAATCTCTTATAGCGGACCGGAAATACCTTGTTTGCGAATCATGATGAAGTGGAAGGCCATTAAACCTAGAAGTGCTGCTGGTAAGAAGAAGACGTGAATAGCAAAGAAGCGAGTTAATGTTTGAGCGCCAACAATTTCGGAATGACCAGCGAGTAATGTTTTAATATAAGGACCAATGAGCGGTGTTTGCTCTGCAATTTGAATCCCTACTTTCGTAGCAAATAATGCTTTCATATCCCACGGTAATAAATATCCGGTAAAACCAAGACCTAACATAACAAAGAAAATAAGAACACCAACAATCCAGTTTAACTCACGAGGCTTTTTATACGCACCCTGGAAGAAAACTCTAAGTGTATGTAAAAACATCATTACAATGACGAGACTAGCACCCCAGTGGTGCATACCACGAACAATTTGTCCGTATGCAACTTCATTTTGTAAATAATAAACCGATTCCCAAGCATTTTTAATATCAGGCACATAATACATCGTCAAAAACATTCCAGATAAAATTTGAATTACAGTAACGAAAAAGGTAAGTCCTCCAAAGCAATAAACGAATGCAGAAAAGTGATGTGCCGGGTTTACATGTTCAGGTACTTCATGATCAGCGATATCACGCCATATTGGTGTAATATCTAACCTTTCATCTACCCAATCATAAATTTTATTTAGCATCTACTTTGCACCCCCTTTTGGCTTCGCTTTGCCTAAATACAGCGTTCCATCTTTTACTTTGGACTCGTATACATCAAGCGGAGCAAGGGGCGGCGTGCCTTTAATGTTCATCCCGTCTTTTGTGTAACGGCCCCCGTGACATGGACAAAAGAATTGATTTGGATGTGCTTTGTCCGAATTCCAGTTAACTGTACATCCTAAATGTTTACATACTGGAGAGAACGCAACAATGTCTCCGCTTTCATCTTTATGAACCCAAGCTGATTTTGGCTCTTCGGACTTGTACCAACCATCAACCTGCTTCACCTTAAAGTCGAAACGTTTCGGCTCTGTTGTAATATCCTTTACTTGTGCAACAGCAACCATATCCGTTCCCGCTTCTTTTCTTAACACCGGATCAAGTGCAAATCGCGTCATCGGCATTAAAATACCCGCTGCCATAAAGCCTCCTACCCCTGTAAGGGTATAATTTAAAAACTGTCTTCTTGACACACGATGTTCTTTCTCGCTCACGAAAATTTCCCCCCTCTATCAGAAATTGTCCCCTCGTGATAAATTATATAAAAAATAAATACTAGGACACTATCATGATATAATACGCTCATGCACAGGTCAATATCATACTACTCATAATAATAAGAACTTTCTGTTTATTATTTTCCCCATTTTTCTTCTAACATCACCATTATATTTTTTATATGTGCATGAATAACTTCTCTTTTCGCTTGATCACTAAATTGTTCTAACGCTAATGAAGGAAACCAAAATAAATCTCCCTGTAATTCTTGCATATCTTCTTTCCATGAAAAATCACTTGTAACATAAGTAATATGCTTAAAACCTTGCTTTTGCAAATGATTTGTCCATTCTTGCAAACGATCTTTTTCATTTTTTTGACTTTCTACTAAATACGTAAATGCAGGTAATAAAAGCACTCTTCCTTTATATTCTCTTTCTAACTCCATGCTCAACAATTCGATAAATTCACCTTGTTCTACTACCATTTTCATTTCTTTTGCTGCCGAAATTGATAACAGTGGTATTACACCTGTATCTACATACTCTCTCGCTTGCTCAAACTGTTCCACATCTTTTACAATCCATTTCAAATTTCTTCCCTCCCCTCACTTACAAATGACAGAACTTTCACTTTATATATATTAAACCATACTAAAAGAGGTAAAAAAAGAAAAACTACCTATATTAAGGTAGTTTTTCTTAAAAAGTCTGAAATTTGTAAAATTTTATGAATCCAAATGAATTTTATAACATCTTTAACTCCGCTGTTAACCTATGAAACGCTTCCTTATCTTGCTTATCCAACGCTTCATCAATTTGTTTTAAAAGACGTTCTCTTCTAAAAGAAAATACACTTTCTTCTAAAAATCTTTCTGCAAGTAAACGATCTTTTTCATTTACTTCAATATGCTTTGGTAAATACGGGTTTTCTTCTAATACAGCTACATAATTGGCATTTTGAAACGATGATTTAAAATTGAGTTGAATATAAATATCCTCATCTCGATTTAAACGAATATCATGAAACGATTTTTCAGCATCTGTTGTCATAACATTTTGTTTAAAAAAGTGAAATGGTGTGTCTTTCACACAATTCGCGGACATCACTAAACCACGCGGACAATATTTTGCATGCTCTACGAAGTGGACTTTATGCATCAATTGGTCGTGACTCATTAAATAATTCAAAATCCATACACATTCACGCTGTTTCAGTTGGTAATTATTCAAAAACCATTTTACAAAATCCTTCTTCTCGTTTACAGAAACAGGGGTATTCATAGCAATTAAGTCCCTCCTCTGTCTTGCTCTTTTCTTTTTAGATTCAAGAAGCGGCATTCAGTTTCCTTCCAACTTATGAAAAATCCTCTAAATTATATAACAATTCTTCAATATGAATTTGTGTCGGGTCTAGTTGTATTAACTGAGTAAATACTTCTTTCGCCTCTTTTCGCATACCTTCTTCCAATAAGAAATAACCGTACTCTTCCAAGAAGTCTGGATGATTCTTAAAAGAAGTATATGCACTTTCATAGTGTTTTAATGCATCCGAATACATTTCTAATTGTTTTTTTGCAAACGCAAGGTCCCAAAGTAGTTGTGTATCTGGTTCTCCGCTTTCAATTGCATGCTCTACAACAGCAATTAGCTCTTCATATTTTTCTTGTTCCTTTAAAATATACGCATATTTTAATGTTGCGCCTAAATGTCCTGGATCTAACTCAAGCGCTTTTTGAAGCACTCCCTCTGCTTCCTCTATTTTTCCTAATTTCGCCGCAATGTTCGCTAGTTCTACATAAAATGGTACAGAAAGCTCATCTACTTTAATTCCTTCATGAAGTGTTTCATAGCTTTCTTGAAGCATTCCCTCTTTTTCATAGCTTTTCGCTAAATACATGTAAAGCGATGCATACTCAGGATCTAATTCTTTTAGTTCTTGCCAAACACCAATTGCTCTTTGGAATTCTTCACCTTGGTATAATGTGAAGGCATATCCAAATAATGAGTGGATATCTTTTTGTTCCTCTAAACCTGCTTCATAGTAAGAAATCGCTTCTTCCCAATTTCCAATCGCACTTAACGTTTCTGCGAGGCGAAGTGCGATAACAACACCACCCATTATTTTATGTTCCGCTAATAACGATTCATAATGAGTGATTGCCTTTTGTTCTTCCCCTTTACTACTATATAACTCTGCTAGCCCAAACGTAATAACAGGTTCGTCAGGCATCATTTCTTTCGCCTTTAATAGTTTTTGTTCTGCTACATCATCGAAACCTTGCATTTGGAATAAATCCGCAACAAGCAGTAACGATTGAACATATAAATCATCATTTTCTGGAATATCATGAAGCACTTCAATCGCTTCATCTTCTTTGTCTAGATCAATATATAATTCTGCTAAAAATACAGTGAATTCACTTTCTTCCGGATACAATAAACGCAAGTCTTCTGTAATAGCTAACGCTTCATCCGTAAATCCAAGTGTATGATAATAGCGAGCGATATCATACTTCTCTTCATCATTCGCAATTTTTAATTGTTCTTTTAATAATTGTAATCCTTTTTCCGCTTCACCATTTTCAATATATGAAACCGCTTGTTCAAACTTTTGCATAGACGTCTCCTTTAATTCTAAAAAATATTCTTTTCTGTTCATTTACCCCGATTGATTCGAGCTGATTAAAGTTTCACTTTATCATAAGCAACTAGGTGTAACAACGCAACCTTTAGAAAGGGCATACTTCTTCTTATACTTTCACTAATAACGATTCAATTATGACACCGATACCGCATTACTACTTTCTATTGTACCGTTTTCTTTCATTACCGTGCAAATAACTTCCCTTATTAATTATTGACCCGCACGAACTCTTTACAGTCCTTCTTCTTTCTTTAAATAAAAAAGACTCCTATATTAGGAGCCTTCACAAACTCTTAAGAGTATGTCTCTTCTTTCTTTACTTGCTCATTTACAATCTCTTTCAATAGTTCTATAATTTCATCATTTTCTTCTTTCAAACCGACAGTAATACGAATACCATCATCGATACCAAATGCAGCACCAGAACGAACAATATAGCCTTTCTTCATTAATCGTTCGAAAGCCTCATTACCAGGAATACCGAGCTTTAAGAAAAGGAAATTTGTTTGAGATGGATAATAGAATACGTTATATTCCTTACAAAATGCGTAATATTGATTTAATCCTTCTTCATTCTTTTTTACACATTCTTGTAAAAATGCTTGATCTTCTAATGCAGCTATTGCCACAGATTGCGCTACAGTCGATGTATTAAATGGTAACCTTGCTACTTCTAGCTGCCCGATTAATTTCTCATTACCAACCGCATATCCAATACGGAAAGCAGCTAAACCATATGCTTTTGAAAACGTGCGTAAAACCATAAGATTTTCATACTTTTCAAGAAGTGGTACTGTTTGCGGGTAGTCTTCTGCCCCCGCATATTCATAATATGCTTCGTCCATAATAACGAGCGCTGACTTAGGAACTGATTCTAAAAATGAAAGTAAATTTTGTTTCTCTACATATGTACCTGTTGGATTATTCGGATTACAAATCCACACAATCTTCGTTTTATCATCTACTTGCTGTAACATCGCATCTAAATCGTGAATGCCATCTTTAAGTGGTACTTCACGAACTTCTGCTCCTTCAATAACAGCATGGTGATGGTATTGCGAGAATGTTGGATTCGCCATTACAACATTTGTTCCTTCGTGTAGTAATGCACGGCTAATCATTTGAATGACTTCATCTAGCCCACTACCAAATAACAGTTGTTCTGCTTTGACACCTAACTGCTCTGCTACTTTTGTCCGAAGTTCAAAGGCATATCCATCTGGATAAAGAGCGTATTGACTCGCTAAAGAAGTTAATGCTTCGGTTACTCGTGCTGAGCAACCGAATGGATTTTCGTTCGATGCTAATTTCACAATTTTTGATAATCCATATTCCCTTTTTACTTCTTCAATGTTTTTCCCAGGTACATATGCTCTCAAAGTTAACAATTGCTCTTTCACTCTCATTTTTCTTCCCCCAGTCATTTTATTCAATTCGATTACAATACAGTTGTAATCCCGCTCTGTAATCGTTTATCTTAACCGCCACTATTACGAGAATACCTCTAAACAAGCACTTCACACTTCTTAAGCCATATCCTTTTGAAATGCCTCTAACGCAATATGAACAGTCTCATCTGGAATAGATACGACATTCACTACCCCATATTCCTGCATTAGCACCATATGAATTGCTCCAGCATTCGCTTTCTTATCTTGTTTCATCAACTGGACGAGTCGCTCTACATTCAAATCACTTGGCATTTTTGGATAGCCGTACTTTAAGAACCACTGCTTCATCTCTTCATAGGAAAGATCAACCTTGTACACTTGCTCACTTAAAAACAAGGCAAATAACATTCCAACCGCTACTCCGTCACCGTGAGTAATATTTCCATATCCTAGCTCTTTTTCAAGAGCATGGCCTAACGTATGTCCAAAGTTCAAATGAGCACGTACACCTTTTTCGGTTTCATCTTGTGCTACAATATTTGCCTTTACAGGAATCGCCTTCGTTAATATATGGATTAACTTTTCATCACGAAGGTCTGCTAATGTTTCCACTTCTTCTTTTAGCCAATGATACAGCTTTACATCACCAATAAGAGCATGCTTTATCACTTCTGCATAACCTGAACGCCATTCATTTTCAGGAAGAGACTGTAAAAACGGTGTATGGTATACAACTGCTTCTGGTTGATGGAATGCCCCTATCATATTTTTACCTAACGGGTGATTAATCGCTACTTTCCCACCTACAGCGCTATCGTGAGCTAATAAAGTCGTTGGAACTTGAACGAAGCGAATTCCACGCATAAACGACGCAGCAACAAAACCAGCTAAATCCCCAATCATCCCGCCTCCAAGTGCAATAATTAAAGAGTTTCTATCTAATTTATTTTCAAGAGCTGACGTATGAGCCGCATAGAAATTTTCAAAAGACTTCTCTTTTTCGCCACTTGGCACAACGAATGAAAATACGTTTTGCTCTACTTGCAATGCATCTATAACTGTCTGTAAATGGAACGATGCAACAGCTTCATCTGAAATGATCATAATGTTTGATACAGATGGCTGCATATTTTGAACGATTGTTGTCAAATGTGACAACGATTCTTTTCCTACGTGTACATCATATTCTTTTGATTTCGTTTGAATATGTATGTTTCCCATTAAAATCCCCTCGCATATTCATTATGTTTCTCAATATTTTCACGAATAAGGTCCATACGATCTAATCCGAATTGTTCAATTAAAGCTGTCGCTAATTCCCAAGCCACAACCGCTTCTGCAACGACACTAGCTGCTGGAACAGCACAACTGTCTGAACGTTCAATGCTCGCTGTAAAAGGCTCTTTCGTATCAATATCTACACTTTGAAGAGGTTTATATAGTGTAGGTATCGGTTTCATCACACCTCGCACAACAATCGGCATTCCAGTTGTCATACCGCCTTCTAGTCCACCTGCGTTATTCGTTCTTCGTGTATATCCACGCTCTTCATTCCACAGAATTTCATCATGAACTTCACTTCCCGGTCTATGTGCTGCTTCAAAACCAATTCCAATCTCGACACCTTTGAAGGCATTAATGCTCATAATTGCGGCTGCTAATTTTGCATCCAGTTTTCTGTCATAATGCACATAGCTACCAACCCCAATTGGCATTCCTTCCACAATTACTTCAACGATACCACCAATTGAATCACCATTTGCTTTCGCATCATCAATTGCTTTTATCATTTGGTTACCAGCTTCTTCATCTAAGCAACGTACAGGTGATGATTCTGTAATGCTTTTTAATTCTTCAATTGAACTATACGTAATTTCCTTAGCCTGTACACCACCAATTTCAATTACATGACCCGCCACTGTAATACCAAGTTCTGCTAACACTTTTTTAGCAACCGCACCAGCAGCAACACGCACTGTCGTTTCGCGTGCTGAAGAACGTTCTAGTACATTTCTCATATCTCTATGACCATATTTAATCGCACCATTTAAATCAGCATGTCCAGGTCTTGGCTTTGTTACTTTCCTTTTCATTTCTTTTTCTTCTTGTTCCGTTAAAGGCTCTGCACCCATAATTTTTGTCCAATGTGCAAAATCACAATTTTCAACAACAAGTGCAATTGGGGAACCTAATGTCTCTCCATGTCTAACACCACTTACAATTTGCACTTGATCAGTTTCAATTTGCATGCGTCTACCACGCCCATACCCCTTTTGCCTTCTACCTAACTCTTCATTTATATCATCCGCTACTAAAGGCAGGCCTGCCGGAACACCTTCTATAATCGTTGTAAGTTGTGGACCATGAGATTCACCAGCTGTAATATATCGCATACGTTATTCCTCTTTTCGTATATGTATTTATCCCGCTATATTAAGCAACGATATTATCTTTCCTTACTCTAAAAATATAAAAGAAATTATATAATACATCAGCCATTCGCTTATCCTCCGATAGGCCTTTTACTTTACATATCAATATATCATAACAGCTCTAACTTCGTAACTAATTGCAATAAAAAAAGTGCAAGAAGAATACCCCTATTCTCCTTGCACTTTCTACTATTATCACAGTTATTAAAGCGTTTACAAATTATTTCAAAATAATTAGTAAATCCATTCATTCATTAATTTTGAGTAGTCAACTAATTCTTCTTCTTTAAAGAAAATAGCAATCTCGCGCTCTGCACTTTCTAACGAATCAGAACCGTGGATAATATTTTTCGCAACAGTTACACCGAAATCTCCACGAATTGTTCCAGGAGCTGCTTCATGTGGTCTTGTTTTACCCATCATGTTACGAGCTGTATCTACTACACCTTCACCTTGCCATACCATTGCGAATACAGGGCCAGATGTAATAAAGTCTACTAATTCACCAAAGAAAGGTTTCTCTGTGTGCTCAGCATAGTGTTGTCCAGCAATTTCCGGAGTGACTTGCATTAATTTTGCACCAACTAATTGAAAGCCCTTCTTCTCAAAACGAGCTACAATTTCCCCAATGAAGGCACGTTGTACACCGTCTGGTTTTACCATTAGAAATGTTTTTTCCATAAAAAATCTCTCCACTTCTGAATTATGTATGTAATTGTATATCCCCACACACATATTAACACCCTTATCACAATTGTGCAATAGTTTTGAAATAGAGAGATTATTTTATTTTTTAGAAAAAACACTAAAATTTTCGTTTTCCAATATACTTTGCTACATTTTGTAATGCATACTTCGCTTGTCCACGTGGGAGTGGTTTTATAATTTCTAATGCTTTATGTAAATAACGTTCACTAAACGCAAACGCTTTATCAATAGCGGCACTATTCTTTACATCCTCAATAATTTCTTTCATTTCGTCCGCTGTTGTATTTTCATGTACAGATATAATTTTCTCACGAAGTACTGGATCTTCCATTGCATATAGGGCAGGAAGCGTAATATTCCCTTGTAGTAAATCTCCGCCAGCAGGTTTTCCAAGCTTCTCTTCTGTAGAAACGAAGTCTAAAATATCATCAATAATTTGATACGACATCCCTACAAAATACCCATACCAAAATAGTCGATTTACTGTATCACGATTAGCACCAGCAGCAATCGCTCCTAGTTGACAACTCGCTGCAATTAACAATGCTGTTTTTCGCTTTATTCTTCTTAAATATGTTCGTAAATTTTGGTCATAATTGTATTTATCTTTAATTTGTTCAATTTCACCTTTACAGACTTCTAAAATGGTATGCGATAGCGCCTGATGCGCCTCTGGAATTTCGATATTTGTTATACATTCAAGAGACTTAGCAAACAAATAATCCCCTGTATACATAGCAATTCGATCTCCCCATTTCGCATTCACAGTTGCACTACCACGTCGTAAAAATGCAGCATCAATAACATCATCGTGAACAAGAGAAGCCATATGAATAAGTTCTAACGCAACAGCTACATGCTTAATCGCATCTAACTTATAATCTCCAAATTTCCCCGCAAGTAACACAAATACAGGACGAATTCGCTTCCCACCAGCTTCAATAAGTTGCAATGCCGCCTCTTCTACCAATGGCTGTTCAGAAGCAACTGTCTTTTTTAATTCTTTTTCTATCACATTAATATCCGATCGTAAAAAAGAGTACATAAGTTGTAACTTCATATTGTTCACCTTAACCTAAAACTTCTTTTTTCTATTTTGATTCTGGTTTAATACCTAAATGCATCGCTGCTACCCCAAAAGTAAACGGCTTCACTTGTACACGTTCAAGTCCAGCTTTTTCAAACATATTAGCCAATTCTTTCATACCTGGGAATGTACTAGCAGATTCTTGCAGCCATGAATATTCTTTATAACTTTTCGCAAATAACTTTCCAAATAACGGCATGATATATTTAAAGTATAAAGTATACCCTTGTCGAAAACCAATCATTGTTGGTTGAGATGTTTCTAAACAAATTACTTTGCCACCTGGTTTTACTACACGTGTCATTTCTTTTAATACGTGCATATAATCCGGTACGTTACGTAAACCAAATCCAATCGTTACATAATCAAATGTGTTATCTTCAAATGGAAGTTCCATTGCATTCCCATGTAGAAGTTCTACTTGTTTTAATTGTAACGCCTCTACCTTTTGCTTACCGACAGATAACATATTTTCACTGAAGTCTAAGCCAACAACTTTGCCTTGTTCACCTACCGCACCAGCTAGTGCAATTGTCCAGTCCGCTGTCCCGCAGCATACATCAAGTGCTTTACTACCTGGTTTTACATCCATAATGCGCATCGTCTCTTTACGCCAAGCTTTATGTTTTTGAAAACTAATTACAGAATTCATCACATCGTATTTATCAGAGATTTTCTCAAATACATCATGTACTCTTTCTTCTTTTGATTGTTGCATGCTCGTACCTTCTTCCAATGTAAAATTGCTTATGTCTTCGATTTATCTCTTAACACAGAATTTATTTCACTTATATCTGTGTGATTTTCTAAAAATTGATTTTCTTTCTTTTCGAGTTCCATCATCCATCCATTAATAAAGGCTTCTTCATCCGCTTTATCGTTCAAAATCTCTTGAACAGCTTGAAAAACAGGTGAATGTCGTTTATCAGCGTATAGTTCACATTCTTTTTGAAGACGATTTTTCCCTAGTACATACGTTATAAATGGCTTCCAATGCGATAAATGAAAATGATCACATGTTTTTTGTAAGAGTGCAGACTCAATCGTTACTACACTTTCCATTATGTCATCCATCGTTTTATGCGCTTTTTGATATAACATTATTTTGTGTTCATTAATTTCTTTAATTCCTTCGGCAAGCGCACGAATTAAAACAATATCACGATTCATAGACAATAAGTAATAATATAACCCACTATAGTAATCACCAGCAAGTACTGTTAACTGGCGACGTTTATGCGATTCAACAGCTTCTTCCCCTGCCTTATTTGATACTCTTTCATGTGTATCAAGCGCAATTTGAACAAGCATAATCGTTACTACATAATGCTCAATTTGTTCTATATGTAATTTTGCACTTTTTAAAGCACCATATAACAATGCTATTTTCTCTTCATCAATATATGGTTCTTCAATATAGTTTATAAAATAAGGATGGCGCAATTTCTCCATCAATTTCTCTCTTATACCCGCATACCCTCCGTAGATGTCACACACAAAAATCACCCTTGTTTTCTAATTCATAAAACTTATTATAACACATACATTCTATTTTCTATAACCAAAACTTGGCTACTCTTTCCAAACTTCCACCAAACGAAATAACATCTTTCATTCTTACAAGTAGTCTTTCTATTCTCAATCTGTCTTGCTAAAACTATATCATTTATTTACATAAAAAAAAAAGAAAAGCAGTTTCCTACTTTTCTTTACTTCGTTTTAATAAAAGATAAAATTTCACTACGTGCCGCTGCATCGTTTTCTAATACACCACGTACTGCTGTTGTTACTGTTTTCGCACCTGGCTTTTTCACACCACGCATCGTCATGCACATATGTTCCGCTTCTACTACTACCATTACACCGTGCGGCTCTAGTACTTCCATAATAGAGTTCGCTACTGTTGATGTAATACGTTCTTGTAGTTGTGGACGACGTGCAATTGTATCTACAGTACGAGCTAATTTACTTAACCCTGTCACTTTTCCGCCTTGCGGAATATATGCAACGTGAGCAACTCCATAGAATGGAACTAAATGATGCTCACACATCGAATAAAACGGTATATCTTTTACTAGTACAAGCTCCTCGTGATCTTCTCCGAACACTTTATGCAAATGTTCTTTCGGATCTTCATGCATACCCGAAAACACTTCTGCGTACATTTTTGCAACACGCTTTGGTGTATCAAGTACTCCCTCACGATTTGGGTCATCTCCGATTGCCTCTAAAATAAGGCGTACTGCATGTTCAATTTGTTCTAAATTAACTTTTGCCATCCGCTAGCCCTCCCGAAAACCTAAAAGTGATACGAACACATTCTAGCATATTTATGTTTTTAAAAGCAAAAAGAAGAGTTCCCAAAAAGGAAACTCTTCTTCCCTGTTAATATGTAAGGATTATTTAACCGCATCTTTTAACGCTTTACCAGGTTTGAATGCAGGTACTTTACTTGCAGCGATTTCAATTTCCTCACCTGTTTGTGGGTTACGACCTTTACGAGCCGCACGCTCACGAACTTCGAAGTTACCGAATCCGATCAGTTGTACTTTATCACCTTGTTTTAAAGCTTCTAAGATAGAATCAAAAACAGCGTCTACTGCTTTTGTTGCGTCCTTTTTAGAAAGGGAACTTGCTTCTGCAACAGCATTGATTAAATCTGTCTTGTTCATGCCATTCACCTCCTCCCAAAGATAAGACTGTATAATGATCATAAAATGAGTCTTACTTTCATTTGTAGGCAATTTTTGCAAATTCTATACTACAAAGATGTAGATAAATCATTATCAACGCCTATATTATACGATTCTCCTTTATAATTCAATATTTTTAAGGAAATTGTTACTCTTAAAATGTGAAAATCTGATGAAACTTGACAATTTACAACAATATATTAGATAATGACTGTTTATTTTTCTATTCCATACGCAAAAATCAAAAAAAATCCCTCTACGATGAGAGGGATTTTTTCTTATAATATAATCGCAATTAATCCGCCAGATCCTTCATTAATAATTCTTTCTAGCGTTTCTTTTAATTTATATCTCGCATTTTCTGGCATTAAAGATAGTTTCGCTTGAATACCTTCTCGTACAATAGAGCTAAGCGAACGTCCGAATATATCAGAATTCCAAATTGATAATGGGTCATCTTCAAAATCTTGCATTAAATAACGAACTAGTTCTTCACTTTGCTTCTCAGTACCAATGATTGGCTCAAACGTTGACTCCACATCCACTTTAATCATATGAATAGACGGAGCTACAGCTTTTAATTTCACACCAAACCTTGAACCGTGACGAATAATTTCTGGCTCATCTAAGCTCATATCAGCTAACGCAGGCGCCGCTACACCATATCCTGTTTGCTTTACCATACGCAGGGCATCCGCCACTTGATCGTATTCTACTTTCGCATGAGATAAATCGAGCATAAGCTTCAATAAATGATCTTTCCCTCGGATTTCTACTCCTACTACTTCTTTTAAAATTTGATCGTACAACTCATCCGGTGCATATAAGTCAATCTCTGCTACACCTTGCCCCATATCAATGCCAGCTAGGCTCGCTCGATCAATAAATTCATACTGACTAAACTGCCAAACGACGCGGTCCACATCACGAAGACGTTTTATATCCTTCACAGTCTCTTGAACAGCTTCTTGATAACTTTGACGTAACCAATGCCCTTCATTTAGCACCATCACCCAGCTAGGAAGGTTCACATTCACTTCTAAAACAGGGAACTCAAATAACGCCTCTCGAAGCACATTGTACACATCTGTTTCTCTTAAACTTTCGACACTCATCGCAATGACTGGAATATCATATTCTTCAGATAAACTTTGGCGCAATTGCTCTGTATCTGGATGATACGGCTGTACAGTGTTGATGATCATAATGAAAGGTTTTCCCACTTCTTTTAACTCATTTACTACACGTTCTTCTGCCTCTATATAATCTCTTCTTGGAATTTCACCAATCGTTCCATCTGTTGTAATTACAACACCAATTGTTGAATGCTCTTGAATTACTTTACGTGTGCCGATTTCTGCAGCTTCATGGAATGGAATAGGCTCTTCATACCAAGGAGTATTAATCATGCGCGGGCCATTCTCATCTTCATAGCCTTTCGCTCCTGGAACCGTATATCCGACGCAATCTACCAATCGAATATTCACTTCAAGACCTTCATCTACTTCGATAGAAACCGCTTGGTTTGGAACAAACTTCGGTTCCGTCGTCATGATTGTACGACCAGCAGCACTTTGAGGCAGTTCATCCTGCGCCCTTTGACGGTCAGACTCATTCTCAATATTAGGAATAACTACAAGTTCCATAAATTTTTTAATGAATGTTGATTTCCCTGTTCGAACAGCTCCTACAACTCCAAAATAAATATCACCGCCTGTGCGTTCCGCAATATCTTTAAAAATATCTACCTTTTCCAAGTGATTCCCTCCCTCAATATTTTTGGGAATAATTCCACGTTTATAGTCAACTAATACCTTCTCTAACGTTGCCTATAATATCTGATATAATATAATGGTATTCTAGAAGTTCGGACAATATATCATATAATTTTGTCCAATTTCATATGACTATTAAAAAATACCTTTTGTTTGCATCACAAGTTGTGTAACATAAAAAACCTTTCTTCTAGAACTTATTCACTAAAAGAAAGGTTCATGACTTATGATTTTAAAAAAATTGGTTCTCCATTCTTTACCGTGTACGGTAAAGAATACGCAGGTACAAACGGAGAATCTTTCGAAAGTATATTCCGAATATCTTCCCCCTCCTTAAATTGCCCTTCATTTTTTTTCAACGCTTCATATAAGTCGATTCGATAATCAACATAAACTTCTCCCTTTTCATTGATTACAAAAGGAAGTCCTTTACCAGAATACGGACTTGTCACTTGCGGCACATCTTTATATCCTAGTTTTTTGAAATCTAATTCATACACACCATCTGAAATTACCTTTTTAAAAGGTGGGTATTGATGTTCATCCCGATACATCCTAAGCTTTAATGATAACTCCTGAATTTGTTCAGCCATCCTAACATCAATTAACTTTACTGTTGGGTTTGTTTCAACATCTATTAATACGTATTGATATACTCCTCCGCTTTCATACGCGTTCCCTGGCGCTTCTTGTATGTAACGCGGAGCAATCTTTTGAAAATCGATTGGATACTTTTGATAAATAGGCGTATTCATCTCCCGAGTCTTAATTGGTAATATCCCATCATTTTGCTCCTTAAATGTCGCAACGGCTTTTTGAACGACCTGTAGCTGATCTTCATAAGGAACAGCATTTTGTTTCATATTTTCTTTCGGATACAGACATCCCGTTAAAAGGCTCATACAACAAAATATTAAAATAATATGTACTTTTTTCACTAAAAATCACCTTTTCATACTAAATATGACTTGCTCCGTATGTTGCATTTTCGAGACTACTCCCTTTACTGCTGTACAGGTCCACTAAATACTACAAGAAAAATAACAATTCCTGACACAATCATAAGGGTGTAGGCTACTAATGCTGTAATCCCTTTCAATAATTTATTCTTTATTTTATATCTACTTAGTAAAATAAAACTTACTGCAAAAAACATAAATCCAATTGCTCCTAAAGCAAACCACATTTTTAAAAGCCCTTCTGACATATACACACCCCTTTTTATTAATCTATTTTTATACTATTTTAACAAATTAAAATCTTTAAACAAATACAAAAAGAACATTTTACTACAAATTACGAATATATAGCTTGAATCAACAGTTTTTTTCGCACCTTTCACTACTCTAGACAAAAATAAAACCGAAGCGAGTGTATCTCTCGCTTCGGTTGACCAAATATGCCCAAACAGCTCTATTCCCATACTTTCATAGCTATCATATGCAATCTACAAACTCTTTGTTTCTCATATTTTATTTTTTAAACATTTTGCTTAACGAACCAAAATCTGCCGGCATATTATTGTTAATAATCGCTTTTACAATTTGATCCTCTTGTTCTTTCGGCACTTCACGTCCTGCCATAAGAGCCACTTGATGAATCAATTGACGAAGCACAGTCTCATCACGTAAATTCGCATTTTGTACAGATGATGCTAATTTAAAAATATCTTCTTTATTCACTTTTGCTTCTTTTTCAATGTTATTAAAAATGTTATTATCCATCCTTTTCACCCTCTCCTCAAGTTACTCTTTATCCTATGCAAAAATAAAAATATGGTGAAAAGACCCAAAAAAATAAAAAGCGACAGAAGTACGAATGTACTTCTGTCGCTTTTCTTTACAGTAAGTCAGGTATAGCTTCTACTTCATGTTTTCGAACACGTCCCATTAATGAGCCTACTGCATCTTTTACATCATTCCCATTAAATAGCACGTCATATAAAGCGGCTGTAATCGGCATTTCCACTTCCATTTTCTCTGCCAATTCATGAGCAGCTTTCGTTGTTCTTACACCTTCGACAACCATACCCATGCTTTCTAACACTTCTTCTAAAGAGTGTCCTTTTCCGAGCATATTCCCAGCGCGCCAATTTCGGCTATGGACGCTTGTACAAGTTACAATTAAGTCTCCCATACCAGTTAGACCAGCAAACGTCAACGGATTTCCGCCCATTTTTCTTCCTAAACGAGCAATCTCTGTTAAACCACGTGTCATTAATGCCGCTTTCGCATTATCACCTAATCCAAGTCCATCAGTTATCCCCGCAGCTAATGCGATAATATTTTTTAACGCACCACCAAGCTCAACTCCAACGATATCTGGATTTGTGTATACACGGAAGTAGCTATTCATAAACAAGTCTTGTACTTCCTCAGCCGCTTCCATACGCTTTGCTGCAGACGTAACAGTTGTCGCTTGACGTAAACCAACTTCCTCAGCATGACTCGGTCCAGATAGTACAACAACATCTTTAATCAAGTCCTCAGGAATTTCTTCCTCAATCACTTCCGAAATACGTTTTGACGTACCAGGTTCAATTCCTTTACTTGCATGAATCCAAGTAGTCGGACCTGCTACATATTTTTTCATATCTTGCAATACTTCTCTATACGCTTTCGTTGGTACTACAAGAAGTACTACATGTACATCTACTAATGCTTCTTCTAAAGAAGAGTAGGCTACGATTGTGCTTGGCAATGTAATTCCTGGAAGGTATCGACTATTCTCATGTTTTGTATTAATCTCATCCATAAGTTCAGAACGATTTCCCCAAATACGTACATCATGCCCATTGTCAGCTAATACCATCGCTAACGCTGTTCCCCAGCTACCTGCTCCAACTACTGTGATTTTTGTCATAAAATCACATCCTCTCCATTAGTCTCTTGCTCTAGCGATAATGTGAATCGGCGTTCCTACAAAGCCAAATGATTCACGTAAACGATTCTTTAAGAAGCGCTCATACGAGAAGTGCAATAATTCTGGATCGTTTACAAATACAACAAATGTTGGTGGTTTTACCGCAACTTGTGTTGCATAGAAAATCTTCAGACGACTACCGTTATGCGTTGGCGTTGGGTTCATCGCTACCGCATCCATAATTACATCATTTAATACATTCGTTTGAATACGGATACTGTGACTCTCATTTACCTCATCGATAACCGGAATTAACGTTTGTGTACGTTTTCTCGTTTTCGCAGATAAGAACACAATCGGTGCGTACTCTAAAAATTGGAAGTGAGCACGGATGTTTTCTTCAAATGCTTTCATTGTTTTCTCATCTTTTTTCACTGCGTCCCATTTGTTTACAACGATCACAACAGCTCGCCCTGAATCATGAGCATATCCAGCGATTTTTTTATCTTGTTCAATAATTCCTTCTTCACCGTCTAAAACGACTAAAACAACGTCAGAACGTTCAATCGCTCTTAGTGCACGAAGTACACTATACTTTTCTGTACTTTCATACACTTTTCCTTTTTTACGCATACCAGCTGTATCGATAATTACATAATCTTTTCCGTCTTTACTATATGGTGTATCGACAGCATCACGAGTTGTTCCTGCTACATTACTAACAATTACACGCTCTTGACCAAGAAGAGCATTTACAAGTGATGATTTCCCTACGTTTGGACGTCCAATTAAAGAGAAACGAATTGTATCTTCATCATATCCGTCTTCTTCAATCTTCGGAAAATGCTGTGCAGCTTCGTCTAATAAATCACCTAATCCTAATCCATGTGTACCTGAAATTGGGAATGGCTCGCCAAATCCTAATGCATAAAAGTCATATATATCACTGCGCATTTCAGGATTGTCCACTTTATTTACCGCAAGAACAATTGGTTTTTTAGAACGATATAAAATTTTTGCAACTTCTTCATCCGCTGCTGTTACACCGTCACGACCATTTGTCATAAAAATGATAACATCTGCTTCATCAATCGCTACTTCAGCTTGTTGACGAATTTGTGTCAAAAACGGCTCGTCTCCAATATCAATTCCACCTGTATCAATAATGTTAAATTCATGATTTAACCATTCTCCAGCGCTATAAATACGATCGCGCGTTACACCTGGAATATCTTCTACGATTGAAACTCTCTCTCCAACAATTCTATTGAAAATAGTAGATTTCCCTACGTTCGGGCGGCCTACTATTGCTATTACTGGTTTCGGCATATACTTTCATCCTTTCAACTTGCTTCTGTTTATTATGTAAAAAACCCTTCTTTGTGCAAGAAGGGATTTGCATTCCAGAATATTTCTCAACGTATCAAAACACCTCACATTATAACACACGTTGCTAATGTTTCACAATAATATATACATTCTCTTGTAAGCGATGCGCAATACCATCTAAAATTGCCTCTAAATTATTTGCAACAAATTCTAATTCCTCTGTCGATTCACAAGTAAACAAAGGGGCACCACCAGCAAATTTCTCCGGCGCTGTTGTAATAACTGCAAGAATTACACTTTCTAACATCATCTTTTATCTCCCCTTCCTTTCGGGGCTTCCGATGACATATGAACAGCACTTTCTAACGTCGGTACATTCCCTATGACACCTATCGCTTTCTCTGCATCTTGATCTTGTGGCAAGACAAAGATCCCAACCCTACCATCTTCTAAATCACGTTTTGCTAACGGCACAAGCGCCGGCGTACCAGAATCTCTATAAATCCCTAAAGCGACAGAAACATCATGTAAAATAGCCTGTCGTTGCCCTAAGTTTGAGATTGTCACCATCGCATCAATTGATTTTGGCCTTAAAATAAAGCCCATTCCATATTTCATAATCTCCTCTTGCCTTGCTGGTAATCCAATATTCATAATGTAAATATTATCAATATACAACCCCGCTCCTTCAAAACGAAGTGGAACATGCTCGATATCAACAAGATCATGTAACCTTCTGCCTGACATTAATTTTTTCGCGATAAAAAATGCGATTATAGCCATAATTACTCCAGCAATCCATGAATGGAACCCTATATACGCAAACGTCGTTGCAAACGACGTTAACATCGCCAAATAGTTGCGACTTTCAAAAACCAATGCAATTCCTTCAATGTATGTATTTCCACGCGGTACGAGCTCATATCCATCTAATTGTTGAAGTGTATTTCTTTCCATATTACGCACATCACGAAACTGTGTTGCTGCTAACGTCAGAAACGTAATGGCAGAAAAATCTTTTTTCAAAATTGATGGAATTGCAATTGCACCTAAAGCCGCTGCAATTAACCCCATCGCAATGTGAATAATTTTCCCGTGGAGCCTCGTCGGATATTGCCGCGTATCTGTCCTAAGCATTAACACTCTCGTTACTGTCCCCGCTATTACGCCGCATAAAATGGCCGGTGTATATTCAGTCATGTATTACCCTCGCCTTTCTTTTACGTGTTTTCCTCTTGAACTGTTCCATATATACTGATGCTTTCGCAATCCAAAACAAAATTGCCATAAAAAATGTAGAAACGGCGACGATATCAAAAAACGCTAAACTACCGTAATCATACGGAAAATGTAGTTTCCGAAAAATAAACGTCACTAATAATTCTCCCTGTAACATTCCTATATAAAGAGAACATAATCGTAGTATGCGATCTTCATGTAATAAAACCGATGCATACACAAGGACACTACTTAACAAAAACAACCTGTCCACTACAATCCAAATTGGATCATATACTTCTAACAGATGAAAACTTGTATATAACATTGCAATAATAAGTGCCGAAAGTAAGCTATATAATTTTTTCCAAATAGAATAGAGCGTGATTCCTATAAAAGCTACAATACAAAGCAAAAGTGCATTTACTGATACCATGAATGAAGCAATCGTTACATGTAACGGAGAGCAAATAATAAAAATCAATATACAGGCGCTTATCTTCCAACGTATAGAATCCTTTTTCATAAGAAAAGTTACGATAACCCACCCTATCCAAGCTACAAAATAA
The DNA here is from genome assembly GCF_018332475.1 of Bacillus sanguinis. GTDB lineage: Bacteria > Bacillota > Bacilli > Bacillales > Bacillaceae_G > Bacillus_A > Bacillus_A sanguinis. The sequence continues at coordinate 47,463 of NZ_BOQB01000031.1, forward strand.
AAAGTACTCCCTTCCATCATTTCACCTCCTATGTTTTCCATTATGGGAACTTTTTATGAAAGTTAATCCACTTTCTTCGCGCATAGTTTTTTCATATAACAGCAACACTTTTAATAAGGAGGTGCTATTCATTATGGGTAAAGATCGCCAAGAACGAAAACTAAGAGAATCACGCCGCGTTGAATCTGACCGTGACCAATCACTACAATATCCGGGTGCAACTGGACTAGATACACCAGAGCAAGCTCGCAAACAGAATCAGCACTAATGAATACAAAAAGACGGTTTCGATATTGTACGAAACCGTCTTTTTCATTTTTACTTATATCAAAATAACATTTCACATATAAATCTTTCTAGGATTTATTTTTACCTCCACCTATTTTCTTTGACAAAATTAAACCCTTTCCAATAATTTATCCGTACAATATCTTCATTTTTCAGCCTCTATTTCAGTCGCAATTTTCACAAGCTAATGTTTATACACATAATAACAATTTTATTTTGATAGAATATTAATTCATTCCTCACTTTATATTACTAAAAAAGAACAAAAAACAAAAAAACCAACCAAACGGTTGATTTTTTATCTTCTACTATAATGCGTAGTATCAATTCCACGCTGCGTTAACCAATGATACGTTTCGCCCTTTACAACAAGAGGTACAGACTGTAACTCTTCTATCGTCTTCGCACCGAGAGCTGTCATAATAAATTTCAAATCTGTATGTAAAAGATCAATTTCATCCACTAACTTCTCGATACCATCTTGCATTAAAATACGTAAAAAGTATCCAGCAAACGCAGTTGTATTCGCCCCTAATGCGATTGCTTTCGCTACGTCAAGCGCTGTTTGTATACCCCCAGATGCAATAAAAGAGAGGTTATTATTTGTAGAGGTTGCTTCAATAATCGAGGTTGTTGTTTGTATGCCCCAGTTATTAAAATAAGAAAGCATTCGCTGTCTTCTTTCATTTTCAACAGCAGCAAAATTTGTACCACCTTGTCCGCCAATATCAATTGCGGTTACACCTATGCTCGCCAACTGTTGCATTGTTTCCTTACTCATCCCAAATCCAACTTCTTTCACAATGACAGGAACTTTACTATTTAAAACAATTTTCTCAATGCGCTGAAGTACACCAGTAAAGTCACGGTCTCCTTCTGGCATCGTTAACTCTTGTATGACATTTAAATGAATTTGCAATGCATTCGCTTCAATCATATCAACGGCACGCTCTGCCTGTTCGATAGTTGCCTCACTACCTAAATTAGCAAAGAAAATACCATTTGGATTTACCTTTCTGATAATCTTATAAGAAGCAGCCTCACTTTCATCTTTTAACGCCGCCATTTGCGAACCTACAGCCATAGCAAGATTATGTTGTTTTGCTACATATGCTAATTGCTCATTAATATGTAACGTTTTCTCTCCTCCACCACCAGTCATCGCATTGATAAAAATCGGCGAACTTAGTGAAAGTTCGCCGATTTTTGTTTCACATGTTATTGTGTCATAACTTGAATTTGGCAAGCTTTGATGCACAAAATCAATATCATGAAAGCCATGCGCACGAGACTGACCAGTAGAAAGAGCGTATTCAATATGATCTAATTTACGTTTTGCCCTTACCACTTGTACCCCTCTTTATTTCTTTAATTTTTTCAGTTGTTCACCAATAATATCACTTAATTGGAAAGTAGCAGAATCAGCATTTGGTTCATACTGACTGTAATCTTCAATTACATTATTTTCCTCAAGCGCTTCTTTTATACTTAAAGAAATACGTTTCTCTGCTACATGGACTTCAAGCACTTTCACTTTTACTTCTTGTCCCATTTCCAATACTTCATTTGGATTTTTCACGTGACGATTTGCAATTTGAGATACATGCACAAGACCTTCAACGCCAGGTAAAATTTCAACGAATGCACCGAATGTAACAAGACGTTTTACTACTCCCTCACGAATATCGCCAGCTTTTATTTCTCCAGCAACATTTTCCCAAGGTCCCGGTTGAGCTGCTTTAATGGATAAAGAAATACGTTGTGTATCAGCATCAACAGATAATACCTTTACCTTTACCTTTTGACCTTGCTCTAATACTTCAGAAGGTTGCTCTACACGTTCGTGCGAAATTTGTGAAATATGAACTAAACCGTCCACACCACCAACGTTAACGAAAGCACCAAAATCCGTTAATCGTTGCACTGTTCCTTCAACAACGTCTCCTTCTTTTAATGAAGAAATCGCTTCTTTTTTCTTAGAATCTAGTTCTAATTCTACTACTGCTTTATGCGAAAGGATTACACGATTTTTTTCGCGGTCTAATTCAACAATTTTCACGGCTAATGTTTTGCCTTTATAGTCAGTAAAATCTTCTACATAATGTACTTCTACAAGTGAAGCTGGGATAAAACCACGAACACCAAGGTCCACAACTAATCCACCATTCACGATATCTTTTACAGTCACATCAAATACATGACCAGAAGTAAATTTCTCTTGTAATTCTACCCATGCTTTTTCTGCATCAACAGCACGCTTAGATAAAACAAGATCTTCTTCTTCTAATTTAATAACCTTTAATTCTAGCGTTTGATCTAATTCTACAACATCGCTTGCTTTTTCAATATGAACGTTAGCTAATTCACTAATTGGAATTACGCCATCTGTTTTGTATCCAACATTTACAAGCACTTGTTTCTCTTCAACTTTCGTTACAGAACCTGTAACAACGTCACCAACTTGTAATTCTTTTGAATCCATAACTTCTTCATTCATTTTCTCTACCATGGAAATACCTCCCTACAGAATTGACAAAGCATTTTTTATGTATATACGAAATGAAAACAATTGTTTTCATTTGCATGTTTAAGAATTTATCATCACATACTCAGTTTTCATACATTTCACTAGAAAATATATTAAACCTATATAAATAGTATACAGCAAAATCACCTTGAAGAAAGTATGTTTTGAAATATAATAGCGAATATATTCTGAAAGTTTTATCTCTCTTTTACTAACTTCTTACAAATACGATCATTTGTCAAGGAAAGAGACTCACAATTCACGTATCCTTTACATTTCTATACAAACAAAAAAAGAAAGAGGCTATCCCCTTCCTTTATTTCGCAAACACTCCTGAAACAATACTCATAATTTTTTGGACAACTTCTTCAATTGATAAAGAAGTTGTATCTAATTCCAATGCATCATCAGCTTTCTTTAGAGGAGAAACCTCGCGTTCTGAATCTAATTTATCACGCTGAGCAATTTCTTTTTTTAACTGCTCTAAATTAGAATCGAAACCTTTATTCATATTTTCTAAATGTCTTCTTTCTGCTCTTTCTTCAACAGAAGCAAGCATAAAGATCTTCACTTCAGCATCTGGTAACACATGTGTACCAATATCACGGCCATCCATTACAACGCCGCCTTTTTCCGCTAACTCTTGTTGACGACGTACCATTTCTTCACGAACAAGTCGATGTTTCGCCACAATAGATACTCGATTCGTCACCTCAGGTGTACGAATTACTTCCGAAACATCTTGTCCATTTAAAAATACAAGTTGTGTATTTTCTCCTTGTTGAAACTCAATATTTACATTCTTTACAACTTCCATTAACTTCTCTTCATTTTCAATGTCCACTTTTTGTTCAAGGGCTGCATATGTAATCGTGCGGTACATTGCGCCTGTATCAATATAAACGTAAGAAAGTTTCTTTGCCACAACTTTTGCAACCGTACTTTTTCCAGCAGCTGCTGGACCATCTATAGCAATTGAAATTCGTTTATCCATTGTAACACCTCATTTTTTCACTTATAAAACAAAACGAAAAGCAGGTATTCTCCTGCTTCTTCTCATTTGCTTCACGTCATTAAATCCTCAATTATTGTAGCATAATCCTTCATAGAAGAAAATGAAAACTACCTATTCACCTGTAAGATTTCTGCTTTGTTTTTTACCATGACACCTTCATAATAAACAATTTTAGATAAATATTTCACTGATGACTTATGTATAAATAACAATTGCACAACAAAAAGACAAATGAATTGTATTACTAATATACGAATAAAAATTTTCTCCATCTTTTTCAACGTAATTGCTACCTCCTATCTTATATTTACACATTTCGTTTCATGATTTTATACATCGTACATATAACAGCTAACTTTATTGTCATTTTCGAGGCATACTTTTATACATTTCCATTGTCGAATTTACTTAAAACATGTTATGTTCTAAATGTATTTTTTTACTTGAAAGGGGTATAAGCATTGAAAAGAATCCTAGTTTTACACACAGGTGGAACAATTGCAATGGAGGAAGATAAAGAAACTGGGGTCGTACAACCAGGTGAAAAAAATCCTCTTTTAAAATTTATTCCTGATTTAGAAGGCGATGTTGATTTAATCGTTGAAGATGTGTTCCATCTACCATCTCCTCATATGACACCGAGCGAAATGTTACAGTTACAAGTCATCATTGATGAAAGAGTAAAACAAGACAACATTCATGGCGTAGTCATTACGCATGGTACGGATACATTAGAAGAAACTGCCTATTTCTTAGATTTAACAGTACAAGCAACTATTCCGATCGTTGTGACAGGCGCAATGCGCTCTAGTAATGAATTAGGTGCTGACGGTCTATATAACTTCTTATCAGCTGTAAAAGTCGCTAGCAGTAATGAAGCCGCAGAAAAAGGCGTTTTAGTCGTATTAAACGACGAAATTCATTGCGCTACAAATGTAACGAAAACACATACAAGTAATGTAGCAACATTCCAGAGTCCACAATATGGACCAATTGGTATGGTAACAAAGCGCGGCGTTGTATTCCACCATGCTTTAGTACATCACGAAACATATTCAGTAAAAAAAGTTTCTAAAAATGTAGTCGTTCTAAAAGCGTACGCTGGTATGGACGATACATTGTTAGCAGCAATTGAAAATCTTCCAGTAGACGGGATTGTTATTGAAGCACTTGGACAAGGTAATTTACCTCCAAGAACACTTCCTAGTCTAGAACGATTAATAAATAAAGGAATTCCTGTCGTATTAGTTTCTCGCTGTTTCAACGGCATCGTTCAAGATGTATATTCATATGAAGGTGGCGGCAAACAATTAAAAGATATGGGGATTGTATTCACATATGGTTTAAATGCCCAAAAAGCACGTATTAAATTATTAGTTGCACTAGAGAATACGACTTCACATGAAACAATCCAAAATATGTTTATGCACGATTAAAAAAGAAGCTGTCGAAGTTTATTTCGACAGCTTCTTTTTACATCTCTCTTGTTGCAATGGTTTGCGCAATCGCATCTCCATGAAATCGACCATTCTCAATAAATATTTCATTTGCATTATTTCCAGCAGCGATTACACCTGCAATGAAAATATTTTCAGCGTTTGTTTCCATCGTATCCTCTGCATAAATCGGACGTCCTGTCTCCTCATCAATTCGAACACCCATCTTCGTTAAGAAGCTATGATCAGGATGGTAACCAGTCATCGCAAATACAAAATCATTTTGGATTGTATATGCCTCATCATCAACTGTAAACGTTAACGTATGTTCAGTAATTCCCTTCACGTGAGCCCCGAAATGCATTTGAATTGTGCGGCTTCGTACTAATGCCTCAAACTCCGGCAAAATCCACGGCTTTATACTTGGTGAATACTCACTTCCGCGATATAGTACCGTTACACGTGCACCTGCTTTAACAAGTTCTAACGCGGCATCTACACTCGAATTTTTTCCACCTATAACTACTACATCTCGATCAAAATAAGGATGCCCCTCTTTAAAATAGTGAGCTACTTTCTTCAATTCCTCACCTGGAACATTCATATAATTTGGATTGTCATAATATCCAGTTGCTACAACAATATATTTCGCTATATATATTTCTTTACTTCCGTCACGCTTTGTCGTCTCAACATGAAAAACTTCTCCATCTTTTTGAACTTTCTCCACTCGCTCAAAAGCATTTACACGTACAGATTTACGCTTTACTACTTCACGATAATACGCAAGCGCTTGATTTCGAACTGGCTTACGATTTTCCGTAATAAAAGCTACATCACCAATTTCTAATTTTTCACTAGAAGAGAAAAATGTTTGATGAGTTGGATAATTATAAATCGCATTTACAATGTTTCCTTTTTCAATTACTAACGGATTTATCCCTACCTTTTGCAACGAAATTGCTGCTGCTAATCCGCACGGACCGCCTCCAATTATGATAGCTGTTTCTTTCTGCATACCCGGCTCACTCCTAGTCTTCTACCAATACACTATTTATAAAAACAAGAAAAAACCTACTTACAGCAGTAGGCACCTATCTTTATTGTATTCATTTTTCATATATTTGTCATCTAAACGAAACGTACATCCGATAGACATCTGCTAAAAACTGCTGAAATTTAATACCTTGTTTCCCTAATACATTTTCAGGATCAATCTTTCTAGCTGGGTCAAGGGTTTTATGTGATACGATAGCTTTTTTCGGATTCAAGCCGAAGTTTTGGCATAAATACGCATGATACCACGTAAAACGGGTATACGCTTCCCAAAAGTTAACATCACCACCATAACAAAGTTCCACTCCAATGGCCGCCTTATTCGCATCATAACCATATAAGTCATTATCCGTCGACACACCATATCGAACATGGTAGGCCACTTCATTTATAGGAACAATTTCCAATATTGTTTTATCATCTATAAATGTATGTGCCGAAGCTTTCGGTTGTATTTCATTAAAATAATCCCGATTCCCTATCGCATTGCTACCAGGGTTCCCCGTATCATGACTTACAATAAATCTTACTTTAGAGAGAGGAATTCCCGGTCGTGAACTTCCATATCCAATATAGTTACGCTCTATAGGAAACATCGCCATTACTACCAACTCCCGATTTAGAAGATTACCTTACTTCTTTATATATGTATTCGGTAGCAATGTCCTTATCGCATATTTCTTACGCGAAGAGAAAATCGAAAATATTCGATGTGAACACCATAAATAATAAAATACTTACAGCAACACCATAAAAACCGTAAAACCAAACACAATCTTCTTTCGTATCTAAACCGAAAAAATTATTTACTGATTGTAATAATGTGCCACGCTTACTTTGTTTGTTTCTTAATACTTCCACTCGTTCTACAACATCTGCTGGCATCATAAATCTTTGGTCTACTGTCATTTTCATCATTTATCTCTCCTTAAAATCATTTCCGTTTTGTTTATCTAAGGAAAGTATAGCACATTTGTTCGTGTAGAACAAGCGTTCTTTTATTTTTCTTTTTATTTTTCAGCAAACGAAGTAAGAATCGTGATTACAAAGGCGATAATCGGCCCTACTACAACCGCACCAAATATTAAAAACAGCAGTCCTTCCCCAAACACCCGAACGATACTTGTTTTTTCGGATTTCGTCGTTCTCGCTAGTTCTCCCTCTAACCTCTTAACCTTTTCTTCTAATTGTTCTACTCGTTCCATCATTTCATTTTCCATATACAACACCTCGCTCTAATACTTCAACAAAAAAACGTGATTCCCTCGAAAGGAATCACGTTTTCTCACGCTATAATATTATACCCAACCTCTGAAGCGACTTGCTTCAGCCATTTTACGAACACCGACCATATACGCTGCTAAGCGCATGTTCACTTTACGAACTTGTGCTGTTTCATAAATAGAATCAAATGACCTTACCATTACTTTTTCTAAACGTTGTTCTACTTCTTCTTCAGTCCAGTAGTAACCTTGGTTATTTTGTACCCACTCAAAGTAAGATACTGTTACACCACCAGCACTTGCTAATACGTCTGGAACAAGTAAAATGCCGCGATCTGTTAAAATTTTAGTTGCTTCTAATGTTGTTGGACCATTTGCAGCTTCAACAACGATTTTCGCTTTAATATTATTAGCATTCTCTTCTGTAATTTGGTTCTCAATTGCAGCTGGAACTAAAATGTCGCAATCAAGTTCTAATAATTCTTTGTTTGAAATTGTATTATTAAATAGTTTTGTTACTGTACCGAAGCTATCACGACGGTCTAATAAATAATCAATATCTAATCCGTTTGGATCATGCAATGCACCGTAAGCATCCGAGATTGCAATAACTTTCGCGCCTGCATCATGCATAAATTTAGCTAAGAAGCTTCCAGCATTACCGAATCCTTGAACAACAACGCGTGCACCTTTAATATCAATGTCGCGTTTTTTTGCAGCTTCACGAATACAAATTGTTACACCTTTCGCTGTTGCTGTTTCACGTCCATGTGATCCACCTAATACAAGTGGCTTACCTGTAATAAATCCTGGTGAATTAAATTCATCGATACGGCTATACTCATCCATCATCCATGCCATAATTTGAGAGTTTGTGAATACATCTGGAGCTGGAATATCTTTCGTCGGTCCTACGATTTGACTAATTGCTCGTACATAACCGCGACTTAATCTTTCTAACTCACGGAATGACATTTCACGTGGGTCACAGATAATTCCACCTTTACCTCCGCCATATGGTAAATCAACAATACCACATTTTAAACTCATCCAGATTGAAAGTGCTTTCACTTCGTTTTCTGTTACATTCGGATGGAAGCGAATTCCACCTTTCGTTGGACCAACAGCATCATTATGTTGTGCACGATATCCTGTAAATATTTTAACAGTCCCGTCATCCATACGAACTGGTATTTTCACTGTCATCATACGAATTGGTTCTTTTAATAATTCATATACTTCGTTTGGATAACCCAATTTTTCTAATGCTTCACTAATAACAATTTGTGTCGAATTCAATAGTTCAAAATGTTGTTCCCTTTGTTGTTGTGTTTTTGTTTGAGTTCCCTTTTCGGCTACCATAGTAAGTAAACCCCCTGTAATTTCACTTGTTTAGTAAACCTTCATTGCCTAGTATACACCGTTAAATTTGGAATGCAATAGAAAACGCTAACAAATATATACAAACCGTTTTTTGTTGCAAGCGTTTTCACTATCATTATAGTCTTTTTATTACTTTTAGAAAAGTAAAATACTTAAATATTTAAATATTTTTTATTTTATTTATATATAACACCTTAAGAAGATACTTTTAAGTAAAGTAAAGAACGCCCAAGTATTTATGATTCCCGCTATACCATTGATTATTTTGACATTGTCAGACCAACATTTTAGGGTTTCCAAATAAAAACAAAACCTTAGCTTTGTTATATTAGCTAAGGTTTTGTTTTTTCACAAAGTAATTGTGTATTTGTTCAATTGCTTGAGAAGCCATTAATTCTTTACCATACTCCATTAGACGATAAATAGTAGCTGTAGACGGATTACCATATTCTGCTAAAATGGCTATAAAATCTGCCTTCAGCAATTGAACTTGCTCCTCTTCTTCCATCCAAAGATAGAAGCGATTATCCCACGTGTATAGTTTTCCGCCAGTTACATCAAGGTTATATAAACGATTCGACAGGTTAATTACGTCGTCTAGTGTAGCAAACTCATAAAGTATATGCTCACTTTCATCTAGAGTCACTTGCATTTCAATAAACTCATCACGGAACTCATCATCTGTATCCACATCTTGATGTTCTTTCGTTACAATTACGACCATCCCTTGCGCTTGTAGAGAAAATACTTCAACTGCAATCGGACCATCCGCTTCAAATCCTAGTTCCTTATTTGCTTCTTGCATCATATCACGAAACAATTGCTGTACTTTCGGTGCATTTCTCCACAAATCTTCTTTCGTTAATCCTCGTTCAGATAAATCATCAAATGTTAAGAAAATTTTTATCTTATTGTAATTTAATCGTTCCAGCCTCATCCCATACCCTCCCTACGTAACCAATGAATATAATTTTTATTATATGAAATAGAAAATAGATGGTTCTTTTCGAACAACTATTCTAACATTTTTAACCAATCATCCCATTCTTCTTTCGTATCACCAATTAGGCTTGTTTGAATGTTCAACTGATCTCGAGCACTTATTTCTCCTATAAATCCAACTGAAAGGTTCTCACTTTTTTCTTGCAACAAATTCACGTAGTTCATGGCGTTCTTAAGTTCTCGCCCATCATCAAAAGAGACTACTACATATGTAGGTTGTATTTGCTCAACAGCTTGCAAAATACTATCTCCTGCTAAGCTTGACCTAATATATATCACCTCATATCCTTTTAAGCGTAAATACGTTGAGAAAACAAACCCTTTCAACATATTATTTTCTAACAAGACCACTTTGTGTATAGAAGAAAATGATGATGCATTATGATACACCATACCTAGACGAGTTTGTAAAAATGATACGCCATATTGGAATTGCATCATTGTAACTTCATTATTATTTTTTAACGTTAACAATTTATTTGACAGTTGAAGAACAATACTTGCTATAACTTTTTCTGTTGCATAAATACTAAAAGCCTCGTTTAACAATGTAGAAGTTGTAATTTCATCAAATTTTAACAAAGCTTGTAGTAAATCGTCCACTAAAACAACTTCTCTATCGGAATGTATTTCTTTTTGAACATTACTCTGCAAACGATTCCCTTCCAATAATTGAACCGCTTGTCCAATCATCATGCCGGAAGAAACCTTGTCCATTAACCATTTCAAAATTTGTATTTGCTCTTCTGTATATAATCGATGCCCCGCATGATTCCGCTTCGGGGCAATAATTTGATATCGTCTTTCCCATGCACGAAGCGTACTTGGCTGAATTCCAATTATATTCGAAACAGCTTTTATGTTATATTTCCCGTTTAGAGTCGGCATCATTTCCCTCCGCATAACGTAATAATATGTGTTTGAGCAGGTGCTCGGAAGCGAAGTGGAATCAAAGTTGTTCCATACCCATTACTAACAAATAGAGTCATATTTGAATGCTTATACACGCCACCTTTTAAATATTTTTTAGATGGGAATAATCGAATTTGTCCTCCATGTGTATGTCCACTTAACACAAGTGAAATTTGTTCTTTTCCAGACATTTTATTTATTATATCAGGGTTGTGGCTAATTAATATGCGAAAACCATCTTCTATGCAATCAGCCAACGCTAAATCTAAACGATCACGTTTCAAACCAACATCATCTACACCGAGTAAACAAATTTTCTCTCCTAATTCAGACTCAAATACAACTCTTGTATTATCTAAAACTTTCACATTATTTTCTAATAACAAAGCATCTAATTCATGATATTCAATCTCATAATCATTATTTCCCCATACAAAATATACAGGAGCTATCGCTCTTAACTTTTGTATATTTGCAGAGATTTTCGATAAAGGGACGCCTCTTTCCGCTAAATCACCGCCAATAATTACAAGGTCTACTTTTCCTTTTACTTGTTCAATTAATGAATTTGAAATGACTCTTCTATGAATATCAGAAATAAAAAACACCTTTACTTTTTGAAAACTTTTCGGAAATTCTTCAAATATTAAAGTATGTTCTAACACAGTATTACGCATCGCTTCTGTATACATTACAAGAAGAAATAGAATACCCATACATATGAGAGTACTTAATAAGATAATCCATATCATATATTTTTTACTCCCTTCCTCATAAAGATAATCCTCAGTTTTTATATTAAGTATGTTGCTAACTCTCCTGCTTTGTGGATTTATCTTTTATCGGAATTTTTATTTCTTGACCTACATTCACTTCATCTTCTTGTAAATCATTATACTTTTTAATCACTTCAATCCCAGTTTCATCTGAAAAATATTGCTTCGCTATACTTTTTAAAGTTTCTCCCTCTTTTACCGTATGCGTTACTACTTTCTCAGATGGTGCCTCAGACTCAGATTTAGCTGAATCAAAGAAAATAACCTCAAATGCACTTTTCCCAGCGTTATTACCATCACTTTTCACCTGTATATATTTATCTGTA
>NZ_BOQB01000032.1 GCF_018332475.1 Bacillus sanguinis
CTCCTGTCGCCCCCGTTGGGCCTGTGCCACCTGTTGCTCCTGTTGCCCCCGTCGGACCGGTTGGACCGGTTGGACCAACCTTAGGAACTGTCCCATCGCAACTGAAACAGCATGAATCAACATGTACACCATTTTGATTATTACACCCACAATATCCATTTACGTTATTGCTCCATGAAGACATGTTGATCACTTCCTTTACATGCAATCTTTTAAGTACAATCACCGAGTTAGAAAACATCTATCTAAATAACAAAGAAATACTTTACCTATTAGGGATAAACACAGATTTATTCCATACATTCTAGTAATTATTACATGCGATTCTCACTCCTTTTGCTTGTACTTTCGCCCCATCTCCACAGATTATTAACCATACACATTACACTTTCATACACAGCCAAGTTCCCATTTAAACTTTTCACATTCGCCAATCTTTTTAGTAAAGAGACTTACTCTCCATAAAGTGAAACTTTAATCAGCCCGACTCCCACCTAACTTCTTTGCTCCATCCAAATTTTGAGATGTGAATCTTACATCCGGGCAAATAGCGGGATAAATAACGACTATAATATATAAAAATTCATATAATTTGTTATTTTTCGTCAAAATTTTAAAAATATATTGACACTCAAAATACCCTCATAGTATGATTTGGGTGTTGTAATTGATAACCATTTTCACTTATGATACTAGTTACAAAAAACACTTAATTTGGGGGCAGAAGATGAAGAAAATTCTCAGTATTTTCATAGTAGTTCTTCTATTCGCTGTTGGATGCGGACAGCAAAAAGAGGAGAAAAAAGAAACAAAAGCGGACAATAAAAATCAAGCTATAACAATTAAACACGCTGAAGGGGAAACGAAGTTAGATAAACCAGCGAAAAAAGTAGTTGTACTTGAGTGGGTATATTCAGAAGACTTATTAGCACTTGGTGTTCAGCCAGTAGGGATGGCAGACATTAAGAATTATAATAAATGGGTAAATACAAAAACAAAACCAAATAAAGATGTTGTAGATGTAGGGACACGTCAACAACCAAACTTAGAAGAAATTAGCCGTTTAAAACCAGACTTAATTATCACAGCTTCATTCCGTGGTAAAGCAATTAAAAATGAATTAGAGCAAATTGCACCAACAGTTATGTTTGATCCATCAACAAGCAATAACGATCACTTTGCTGAAATGACAGAAACATTTAAACAAATTGCAAAAGCAGTTGGAAAAGAAGAAGAAGGTAAAAAAGTATTAGCTGATATGGATAAAGCATTCGCTGATGCAAAAGCAAAAATTGAGAAAGCAGACTTAAAAGATAAAAACATCGCAATGGCACAAGCATTTACTGCTAAAAACGTACCAACGTTCCGTATCTTAACTGACAATTCTTTAGCTTTACAAGTTACAAAAAAACTAGGTTTAACAAATACTTTTGAAGCAGGAAAATCTGAGCCAGATGGTTTCAAACAAACAACTGTAGAATCATTACAAAGTGTACAAGATTCAAACTTCATTTACATTGTAGCGGATGAAGATAACATTTTTGACACGCAACTAAAAGGCAACCCTGCTTGGGAAGAATTAAAGTTCAAAAAAGAAAACAAAATGTATAAATTAAAAGGCGACACTTGGATTTTCGGTGGTCCTGAGTCTGCAACATCTTTAGCAACACAAGTAGCAGATGTAATGACAGCGAAGAAGTGATTACACGATGAATAGCTTACAACATACACTTCGAGCAAGTCTTGTATTCGGAGGAGGAGCAGCTCTCTTGCTCCTCCTTTTCTTTATTCATATCGGACAAGGTCAAGCAAACATTTCCTATAGTATGATTATTGATGCTCTTATCTCACCGAACCAATCGCTAGAACATCAAACTTTAATTATGCTTCGATTACCTAGAGCTGTAATTGCCATTTTAGCTGGAGGTGCTCTTGCTGCATCTGGGGTTATTTTACAAACGTTAACGAAAAATCCACTGGCTGAATCCAGTACAATGGGTATTCACTCTGGCGCATATTTCTTTCTAGTAGCGGCTACAATTTTCTTACCGAAAGATTTACAAATTAATTCTCTTCTGTTCACATTTATCGGCGGTGCTATTACTGCTTTATTTGTATACCGTATTTCTGGTGGAAAAAAGGGAACCCCACTTAGAATGGCATTAGCTGGTATGGTCGTTACATTAATGCTCTCTGCCTTTACCGGAACGATGCAGCTTTTCTATGAAAATGAAACAGCTGGTTTATTTTTATGGGGAGCTGGCTCTCTTATTCAAAACAACTGGGATGGCGTTCAATTTGCTTTTCCATTTATCATTATTTCTTTCCTAGTTTTACTTGGCATATCTCGCAAACTCAACATTCTCTTACTTGGTGATGATGTTGCGGTTTCTCTTGGCGAAAAAACAGCAGTAACACGTCTTATCGCCTTCATTGCTGCAATCTTTTTAACAGCAGTAATCGTAACTGTCGTTGGACCAATTGGATTTGTCGGCTTAGTTGCACCACATTTAATGCGTCTTATTGGCTACCGTCAACACTTCACTCTCCTTCTCTCTTCTTTCTTATGGGGAGCTGTACTATTACTTGGAGCTGATGTCGTTGGTAGACTAATAGATCCAACCGGTGCCGAACTTCCTGTTGGGGCAGTCACAGCAATGATTGGATCTCCTTGGCTTATTTACTTAGTGTATCGAATGATGAAATCGAAACAATATATGAATGATAACGGTGCGAATGCAGCTGGAGCTAGTTCCCGCTATTACTCTTATAAAAAGGTAATCATTATATCTATCACACTTTGTATTGTGACAATTGCTCTTGGTGTTACAATCGGTAGTAACGCTTATATCGAAAGCATTACAAATGTTATATCAGGCCAATTAACACAATTTGATAAAAACATGATGATGAACCTTCGTTTACCAAGAATGCTCGTTGCTGCTATCGCTGGTGCATGCCTTGCAATAAGCGGGCTTGTTTTCCAAGGTATATTACGAAACCCACTCGCTGACCCTTCTATTATTGGTATTTCATCGGGAGCTGGTGTTGGTGCTTTAACTATTATGTATATCTTCCCCGCACTTCCTGGTTTCTTCCTACCAATTGGTGCATTTATCGGCGGATTACTTGCAGTTGGAATTGTCCTCTTCTTCTCATGGAAATCAGGATTTAGCCCAACAGCTCTCGCTTTAATAGGAATCGGTATTTCAGCTCTCGGCTCAGCGATTATTCAAATCTTTATCGTTAGAGCAAATTTGAACGTTGCAGCTGCTTTAACATGGCTATCAGGTAGCACGTATGCAAGAGGATGGAATCATTTAGAAAATATCATTCTATATCCATCACTTATTCTCGTGCTTATTATCTTTTTCTTAATAAAACAACTTGATGTTCTCGTACTTGGAGACGATTTAGCAACAGGGCTTGGGCAACCAGTAAATAAAACGCGCCTAGCTCTCATTGTGTTAGCAACACTACTTGCATCTGTAAATATCGCAGCTGTCGGTACGATTGCCTTTCTAGGTCTTGTTGCACCTCACTTAGCACGAATCGTTGTTGGTATGAACCATCAAAGATTATTCGTTTGCTCCGCACTGTTTGGAGCAATTCTTCTTTCCATTGCTGACTTACTTGGACGAACAATTGCATACCCGAAAGAAATCCCTTCTGGTCTGGTCGTTGCTGTGCTTGGAGCACCTTATTTCTTATGGTTGATGAGGAAGAGCGGGAAGAAGGTTAATTAAAAAAGAGGCTTCTTGTTAGAAGCCTCTTTTTTATATTCGTTCTTATAGTTCAAAAGGAAACTATCTTTTTTTCACGAATGTAACTTATGAACATAACTAGGAGGGATAAATATGTACCAAACTATTGAAGGCTTCTTGCAATCATGGACATACGAGGCTGAGTCTACTCAAAAAATGCTCGATGCATTAACAGATGAGTCTTTATCACAAGAAATTGCACCTGGGCACTGGACATTAGGCAGAGTTGCTTGGCATATCGTGACGGCAATTCCAGTTATACTATCGGGTACGGGACTTAAATTTGAAGGGGAAACGAAAGATTATCCTGTTCCAACTTCAGCAACAACAATTGCACATGGGTATCGTAAAGTGAATGCAGCTTTTGTTGAAGCTCTTCAAGGCGAATGGACGGATAAAGACTTAGCTACTATTAATGACTTCTTTGGTCGTCCTATGCCAAATTCTATATTTTTAATGACACTTATTAATCATCAAAATCACCATCGCGGACAAATGACGGTTTTAATGCGACAAGCCGGCTTAACAGTCCCTGGCGTATATGGCCCAGCAAAAGAAGAATGGGCTGCAGCTGGAATGGAAGCTCCTAAAATGTAACAACAAAAAAAGACAAGGGATTTACAAACCTTGTCTTTTTCTGTAACTTGTTTCATGTGAAACTATTTTTATTAAATGGTTGTTTTATGGAAAAGATAGGTTAAAATGAATACATATTACGAAGAGGAGTAACCAAATTGAATACAAAAAATAAAAAAATAGCTATGGGAACTATTTTACTAACTTCTATTATTGGAGTTATTAGTGTATCTCTTTATTTCACCTATTATGGTACCCCTTGGGGAAAACAAGCAGCAATTACTGAATCAAAAGAGTATATTACAAAATACTTTAATCTAGATGCGGAAGTCAAAAATACTTCTTACGATGCTAAAATGAATAGTTATGCCATCTCCTTTGAGACAAGTAGAGACGGAGAGTTTACTATCGAATATAAAAGTCCTAATAACTTTAATATTTCTCCAGGAGTGCAAGAGTATTTAAGCACACACTCTAAATTTACAGAGTAGTAACGAAGCATACATATACAAAAAAGAGTTGGTGTAACGCCAACTCTTTTTTCTTATTCTTGTCATACAGTTATATCTTCCTTCTCTATATTTTTAATTCCGTAATATGCAATCACAACTCCAATTGCTGCGAGTGCTAGTTGAAGGGGAAGAAAAGTTGCTGTAGAATACGCTGGGTTGCTATTCATTGCAATTGTGACAACGATAAGAGATGAAACAATTGTAGTTGGCACGGAACGTTTACGCATTCCGAAATATAATGGAATTAAACTCATCCCCGCAGTTGCAATGGCTAAAGGAACTAGTTTTATTCCTTCTTGCATCAATTGATCTACTGTAAATGAATTAGGAAGAATTGAAAAATAACTATCTATCCCAAAGAAAATCCCTACTACTAAAATGTTAGATACAATAACTGTTATAAATGTTACTGTCGCTGTAATAGCCAACTTACTAGCCATCATCTTCTTTCGGTTAATGGGATAAGAAAACATGAGTAGTATTGTTTTATTTTTATATTCACCAATTATTAGCCTTGCGATTAATACACTACCAAAAACAATAAACGTTGCTCTTACTATTGTGCTAGCCATTAACAATATCGTCTCTGGATTTCTTATTTCTGCATCACCTTCTACTTGAGCGATGATGCTCACAAAGATCATTAATGCCAGTATAACAATATTTGCAATAATTGCTCTCTTCACGTACCAACCAAGCTTAAACTTTTTCAATTCTAGCTTCATTAAATGTAGCATGATAGTGTCCTCCTTCCTCCTAAGATTTAATCAATATAAATGACTCCTGTTTCACTTAAAATCTTCGCTTCATTTTTTGCATCACCAATCGTTCCTACTTTTATTTTTTCTGTATTTTTATCTTTCTTAAGTCCTTTTAAATCCACTATTACAGCAGCTGAATTACTTTTAGCCATAAGCTTCAATGATGCTGGGACACCTTTATACCGTACGCCAATATCCCCTGATTTTGTTTCTATAAATAATGATTTTCCTTCTGTCATATCTTTCAGTAATACTTCCCCAGATGTTGAAGTGATGTTCATATTTTCGTTTTTTACATTTTTCACATAATTATCGCCAGTAGTGGAAGTTATATTTACATCTTGTAATGAATTATCTTTTAACATTAAATCTCCACTTTCGGATGTGAATTCACCCTTCTCTGCCGATAATCCTGTAATCATTTCATCTCCAGATTTTCCTTTCGTCACGATACTTTTTACTACTATATCTCTTATTTTCACATCACCTGATTTATTATTGACTACAATTTTGTTTATTGCTTTCCTCGGAATAGCTATACATATACTATTTTTCTTCCTAAACGTAAAACCATTAAAAAATTTGGTCACCTTTTGTTTTTGCTTAATCACAATTTTATTTTCGTCATTTTCTATTTTGACGGGATCTATCTCTTTATCTACTTGTTGACCTTGAGCGGAAATTACTATTTTATTAGCGTCTGTACTTTTAAATTCAATATTCCAGTTTTCATTGTCTACTTCTATTTCTTTTATATTATTGATTTCAAAAGACCTTTCTTGCTTAAAATCTTTCACCTGAAATACCTTAAAACCCAAAACCGCACTAGCAATTGTAATGACTAATATTGCAATTACTATTATTTTTTTCACCAGTCATACCCCAGTTCGTTTTTGTTTTAAGCTTGCTTCACACCACATCAATCTTGTCGATTTTTCGATACGATAGATAACTAATGAAAATTCCTAATAAACAGAGCACGATTGGGATAGCTATAAAATCAAACATACTTACTTGACCATTTCCAGGACCAACGTTACCATTAATCAACATACCAATTATTACTGCTGAAGTAATCGTTGTCGGTGTCGATTTCTTTCTCATTCCAAAAAATAAAGGAATTAAACTTATACCAGATATCATAAATGCACTTATAATAGTAGTTGGAACGGTAGCTATTATTTCCCCCATCGTAACAGGCGTTTCAAGTATTCCTATTATTGGATTCATACAGAATATGAGCAAACTAATAATAAATGTTGCAATTATCGTGCTCACAAAGCAAAAACTAAAAACAATTGCTAATTTCGCTCTCATTAGCATTTTCCTTTGCAGTGGGTACATAAATAGTAGCTGTATTGTTTTGTTCTTGTATTCATCAATCACTAAACGTGATAAAATAACCGATGCAAAAATAATAAATGTAATTCTAATAAGAATATTTGCTAAAGACATGTATTCCATATAGCTAGAGAACATCAACTCATCCTCTACTTTAGATGCCCATGCCATAAGACTTACCGCAGCAAAAATTGCTATAATACCAATCGCTGCTCCTTTAAAATAACTAGATAATTTATGTTTTTTCCATTCGAGTTTCATTAATTTAAACATATAAACCACGCCTCCATTCTTTATATACCTGTCTCTACACTGCTAACATTCTAATTCCAGCAGTAACTACGCTTAACATTCCTATCACTAGTAGAATTAACAACCATTTCCGCTCTGGTTTCCTATAATATAAAATTCCACTTATAAACATTACGATTAATCCACTTACCAGGTTGAGCCACAATTCATTAAGCATGAATGCCCTCTCCATCCATTACATTTAAGAAATATTCCTCTAAGGAACTATGTTTCTTATTAATACTTTCAATTTCCACATCATTCATAATAAGTGCTTTTGAAATGGCTTGCTGAGACACTGCCGTATCATACACACGAATCATATTTCCGCTCATTATTTTATAATTTTTTATACCAAGTTTATCTTCTAAAATATAAGCTGCACGCTTCACATCAGGAACAGTAATTTCAATGTACTCTGTTTGTTTTCCGTTAATACTCTTCATTGAAACTTCTTTTATTAGTTTTCCATTTTGAATGACACCAATTGTATCCGCCATTAATTCCATCTCACCTAAAATATGACTAGAAACTAATAATGTAATGCCATATTCTTTGCAGAGCATTTTAAATAAGTCTCGTAACTCTTTAATACCAATTGGATCTAAACCGTTTATGGGTTCGTCTAAAATGAGCAATTCTGGCTTTGTCACGATTGCCCTTGCAATACCAAGTCGTTGTTTCATTCCCAATGAAAAATCTTTTACTTTTTTATTATCTATCCCTTGCAGTTTCACTAAATGTAATGCATGGTCAATTTCATGTTTATCGTAATAGCCCATATATTCACAATGTAATTCTAAATTTTCTTTCGCCGTTAATTTATCATAAAAGATTGGGTATTCAATAATTGTCCCCATTCTTTTTAATACTTCATAAGATGTGTCTGTTAACTTTTCACCGAAAATTTCAATATCACCACTCGTCGGTTTTATTAAATTTGTAATCATTTTCATAATCGTTGTTTTACCAGCACCATTCGGTCCTAAGAAACCATATATCTCTCCTTTTTTCACATGCATGTTAACACTAGAAATAACTTCTTTCCCTTTAAACACTTTCGTTAACTGATTCGTTTTTAATATATAGGTCATGTCACTTTCCCCTTTCGCACTACTTTATATTTTTATAATAGACAACGGAAATCTCTTTTTTCTTACCCGTTTCTTACAAATTTCTTACGCTGAAAAAAAAGCTTGTAGAATCTACTTCTCTACAAGCTAAAATTGCATCTTTTTTAATGCAACTGTAAAAATTGTTTTTTCATACGGCTTACTAGAAAGATGAATTTTTCCATCCATCGCTTCCACCAGTCTTTTCGTAATCGTTAACCCTAAACCGCTTCCTTGATACAATCTATTTCTCGAATCTTCAAGTGTGTACATACGCTCAAACACTTTATCAATATGAGATTCATCAATCCCTTTTCCTTTATCCCATACGTCTATATACACATTCGTTTCATCATCTCTTAACGTCATACCCAGTATCTTTCCATCGTCTCCATATGTAATTGCATTTGATATTAAATTGTTCAATACCCTACCTAATACTTCTACATTTCCAAGTGCATATATATTTCTTTCTGGTATATCAATATGAACATGAAAACCTTTCGACGTCACTAAATCATAAAAAGATAAAATCTTCTCACGACAAACTTCATTCATATTCACTTTTGTCATCTCGATTGCTTTGTCACCAGATTCTAATTTTGCTAAGTCAAAAAACTTATGAATTAGTTCCATTACTTCTAGTGTTTTCACATGCACCTTTTCAAGTAATATTTGTTGTTCTTCTTTATTTATTGTTTTATCCTTATTTAACATTTCTGTATATCCAAGAATAACTGTTAGCGGTGTTTTCAAGTCATGTGAAATATTTGAAAGCATTTTTCTCATCGAAATTTCTACTTTCGCATGATCTGCATTTGTTTTCTGTTTTGCATCTAATAATTGATTAATTGCCACTAATAATTTTTGCAATTCTCGATCATCTGTCATAACGAGTAACTTCTCGCCTGTTTGTATATTTACAATACTTTCTAACTTTTCATATGTGTATCGCAAATTTTCACTACTATTTTTCCTCATTTTATATTGTATGTAAATGACACATAACAATATAAAAATAATACCTATTAACAAATTGACCATATTACATCACTTCCAACTTATAGCCGATGCCCCATAACGTTTTGATATATTCTGGATTAGATGGATCACTTTCGATTTTCTCACGCAATCTCCTCATATGAACATTAATAACGTTATCATCTCCATAATACTCTTCGTTCCAAACTAACGTATATATTTGCGCTTTTGTAAATACACGATTTTGATTCTTTACGAACAGTTTTAGAATCTCAAATTCTTTTAAAGTAAGTTTGAGAGGCTTCCCGTCTTTTTCCACAGTAAAATTAATTGGATCAATCGTTAAATCACCAATTTGAATCATCTTTTCTGTTGTTTCTGTAGCCGAATATTTCGTAGATCTCCGAATACCTGCTTTTACACGTGCAGCCAATTCAATCATAGAAAATGGCTTACAAATGTAATCATCTGCTCCAAGTCCTAATCCGACAGCTTTATCAACATCTGTATCTTTTGCTGACATCATTAAAATCGGAACTGCACTTTTTTCACGAATAATACGTACAACCTCTAATCCATCTAGCTTCGGCATCATAATGTCGAGGATAATCAAATCAAATGAACCTTTTAAATATGTGTTCACGCCTTCCTCTCCATCAGACGCGATTGTAACTTGAAAGCCCTCTTTTATTAAATACTTTTCCACCATCTCTTGAATTGAAATATCATCTTCCACTAATAAAATATGATGTGACATATGTCTATCCCCTTTTTACAAACATTAACATGCTAATTGTATCGTAACGAATGAACACTGTGAAGAATAATATGAATTTTCAAACCAACTTCCCTTCCTTCCATAACAATGATATGATGAAATTTACTACGATAGTTCATAATTAACTTTATATAAAGGAGACTTATCATGTCAGAAAACAAAAAAGTAAGCTTAGCTGATTTAATGCGCGAACAACTTGCAAAGAAAAAGCAAGGTAACGGTAATGGTCAAAATGCCAAAAACCAAAGCCAAGAAACAAAAAAATTACAAAACCAACAAACGAAGAAAACAAACAACCAACGTAGACGTACAGGTGTATAAATGAACGGACAAAAACGTTCTAATATCGCACCCGGCCTTGAAGTTGATATTGTATTAAAACAAGATCAACGCACCGGCAAATTAACACGTGGAATTGTAGAAGATATTTTAACAAACTCCCCTTCCCATCCGCATGGCATTAAAGTGCGATTGCAAGACGGGCAAGTCGGTAGAGTACAAAATATCGTTCAATAAGAAAAGGAGCTCAAGTAAACTCGAGCTCCTTTTCTTTATTACCCTTTAATTTTCTCGATGAAAACTACTTTTAAATAGTCTCCTTCTTTAAATTGATCAATGGTACGGAAATCTTCTGGTAAAGAATGTTCTTCTAATATTTTATATTTACCATTCATTTCTTTAAAGGCTGTATCGATAAAGCCTTTAAACTTTTTCATATCGAATGCACTACAATTTGTAGAAGCAACGATAATCCCGTTATTTTCTGTAATGGCAATTGTTTCTTTTAATAAATTTTTATAATCTTTCGCTGCACTAAATGTATATTTTTTTGATCGGGCGAAACTTGGAGGATCAAGTACGACCATATCAAATTTCATCTTTTTCTTAGCAGCATATTTGAAGTAAAGAAATACATCTTCTACAATAATATCTTGTGCTTCATAATCAATTTCATTTACACTAAACTGCTCAATTGTTTTACTTAAACTACGATTTGCAAGATCCACACTCGTCGTCTTGCTCGCTCCGCCAAGCGCTGCAAATACAGAAAAAGCACCTGTATAAGAGAACATATTTAACACGGTTCTTCCCTTCGCATATTTATCACGAATTTGTTTTCGCACGTTACGCTGATCTAAAAATACACCAACCATAGCTCCATCATTTAAATACACCGCAAAGTTCACACCATTCTCTTTTACGATAAGCGGGAACTCACCGCGTTCTCCTGCTACGAAATCATCACCTTCAATGTATTTCCCTTTCGTATCAAAACGCTTCTTCTCATAAATGCCTTTAAAGTTTGCTACTTTTTGAAGAGCTGCAATAATCTCATCTCTGAAATTATAAATCCCTTCACTATACCAACTTACTACATAATAGCCATCATAATAATCGATGATTAAGCCTCCAAGACCATCACCTTCACCGTTCAGGACGCGGAATGCTGTCGTATCACTTGATTTGTAAAACTGCTTTCGTTTATGTAAGGCAGATTTTATTTTACTTTCAAAGAAAGATTGATTAATTTGTTCACTCTCTTTTCTCGTTAAAATCCAGCCGTATCCTTTATTTTGTTTTCCATAATAACCTTTTCCGATGAATTGGTTCTTCTCATCTACTACTTTAATGATTGTTCCTTCTTCCTGAACATCATTTAAATTTTGAATCGCATCTTTTAAAATAAGCGGATATCCACTTTTAATTTCTTTTATAAATTTCGGTTTTATTTTTACAGTTACTTCTGATCGCATATAATAACTTCCTTTCCATTTGCATGCTTTCTCTTTAGGAAGCATTTAAAAAACGAGACTGAAAAAACAGCCTCGTTTCACTATACCATATTATTGCTTTGCTAGTACAACTAGCTCATCACCTGGCACAACTGCTATATATTTATACAATGTCGAAAAGGTAAGACTACCGTCACTATGACGAACAAATAATATTACTTCCTCTGAATTGCTCTCTTCTTTATTAATTTTTTGTTCTTCCACAACTTGTATCGTTTTAAAAGTATAACCTTCTTCAATCTTTCTATTTAACTCTTCATAAATTTCATTTTGACCAAACAGTAAATGCGCTTTTTTCGAAAGAGAAATACGCTCTTGCTCAATTTTCCCCACATCATGGATTGGAAGTAAAAATGTATTATGATGCCCGAACTGCGGAACATATGTATTTGCAACTAAGACGTTATATGAATCCGTATCTGTTACAGCGATCAAGTATTCATACTGGTTCATATCCACTTCAAATTGCAGCTGTTCTGAGAGTACTTGGCCATTATATGTATTAAGCTCTTTTACCTTTGCACAGTGTAAGTGTTCTTCAGATACATCTACAATTAAGCTCGGAACACCCATCTCTTTACAATGCAATGCAAAAGCAGAGGAGAATGTACTCGCACCTGAAATTAAAATTCCCGGTGGCTCCGTATTCGCCAATCCTAATTTCTTCGCTAAAAATCCAATTGAAAATCCGTGAGCACAAACGGTTGTAATAACGAGTGCAAATGTAAGTGCTGTTAATATAGAAGCATCTTTATAACCTTCTTGTAATAACTCCGTCGCAAAATAACTAGAAACAGTTAATGCAACAATACCTCGCGGCGCAATCCAGCCAACTAGCGCTCGTTCTGATTTTGTTAATTCTGTTCCGATTGTCGATATCCAGATTGATAAAGGACGTACAACAAATAACATCATAAGTACAAAGCTTATAATAGGCCAGCTAAAAATCTCCATAATAGTTGTCCTTGGAAGCGATGCTGTTAATATAATAAAAACTGTTGACGTTAATAGCACTGAAATATTTTCGTTAAAATGACGAATATCACCGATAGAGGAAATATATTTCTTCATCCTCGCAAGCGTAATCCCCATTACTGTTACAGCTAACATACCTGTTTCATGCATCACTTCATCTGCAATACCGAAGCATAATAGTACCGTAACAAGTAAAATCGGTGCCTTTAAATATTCTGGTACTTTTCCCTTTAAAATCATATAACTCATAAAAATACTAAACACATACCCAAGCACCATTGCAAATAACGAACCTGCAAAGAAATATAGCAACGTATGTAATTGTACATTTTCTTTCGTTAAGAAATTTACAATTTGAAAAGCAAATACAGCAAGCAAAGCTCCAAATGGATCAACGATAATTCCTTCCCATTTCAAAATTGCAGCTGTCCTTGGTTTTAAGCGCGCTTGACGTAACAATGGAATAATTACCGTTGGACCTGTCACAATAAAAAGTCCTCCGATAATAAATGCAACCGCCCAATCTAATCCAGCGACGTAGTGAGCTGCAAGCGAGCCAGCAATCCAAGCAATAAATGCACCAAACGTAACGATACGAAATACTGGTTTTGATAGTCCCCTCAGTTCACGTATATCCAAACTTAAACTACCCTCAAATAATATAATCGCAACAGAAAGTGATACGAGTGGACTAAAAACATCTCCAAGCACCTCTTTCGGATTAATAATACCGAAAACTGGACCAATTAATAATCCAGCAACTGCCATAACAACAATAGCTGGAAGCTGGAAGCGCCATGCAGTCCATTGTGAAGCAATACCTAACGTAATAATAATAACGATACTAAGTAAAAGTGATTCGACCATAATGCCCTCCTTGTCCATAGTATTGCGACAGCAAAGTATAAACCATACTTTACTTCTACATATTTTCAATTAATTCTATTTACATAATATATAATCAAGTTAAATACATAGTCAACACCTTCAACAGAGGGATACTGCACTTACATAAAGTGAAACTTTAATCCGTAGGGGGTTTTTGTCATCTCCACTAATTATTATCCTACACTCATCGCAATAAAAAAATAGTATCATAATTTAAGATAATCATTGACAATGATAATGATTTTCATTATCATTTAAGATATATGAGTTCTCGAAAATACAGGCTACATTTAATAGGAGGAATAAAACATGATTATTGTTACAAATACAGCTAAAATTACAAAGGGAAATGGACATAAATTAATTGATCGTTTTAATAAAGTAGGTCAAGTCGAAACAATGCCAGGATTTTTAGGATTAGAAGTTCTTTTAACGCAAAATACAGTTGATTATGATGAAGTAACAATTAGCACACGCTGGAATGCAAAAGAAGATTTCCAAGGTTGGACGAAGAGCCCAGCATTTAAAGCTGCTCACTCACATCAAGGTGGAATGCCAGATTATATTCTTGATAATAAAATCTCTTACTATGATGTGAAAGTTGTACGTATGCCAATGGCTGCAGCGCAGTAAACATATTTCTTTTTTAAAGTATAGAATATGAGAA
>NZ_BOQB01000034.1 GCF_018332475.1 Bacillus sanguinis
CATATTATATGGTTAAGTCCTCGATCTATTAGTATTCGTCAGCTCCACATGTCACCATGCTTCCACCTCGAACCTATCAACCTGATCATCTTTCAGGGATCTTACTAGCTTACGCTATGGGAAATCTCATCTTGAGGGGGGCTTCATGCTTAGATGCTTTCAGCACTTATCCCTTCCGCACATAGCTACCCAGCTATGCCCTTGGCAGAACAACTGGTACACCAGCGGTGCGTCCATCCCGGTCCTCTCGTACTAAGGACAGCTCCTCTCAAATTTCCTACGCCCACGACGGATAGGGACCGAACTGTCTCACGACGTTCTGAACCCAGCTCGCGTACCGCTTTAATGGGCGAACAGCCCAACCCTTGGGACCGACTACAGCCCCAGGATGCGATGAGCCGACATCGAGGTGCCAAACCTCCCCGTCGATGTGGACTCTTGGGGGAGATAAGCCTGTTATCCCCGGGGTAGCTTTTATCCGTTGAGCGATGGCCCTTCCATGCGGAACCACCGGATCACTAAGCCCGACTTTCGTCCCTGCTCGACTTGTAGGTCTCGCAGTCAAGCTCCCTTATGCCTTTGCACTCTACGAATGATTTCCAACCATTCTGAGGGAACCTTTGGGCGCCTCCGTTACACTTTAGGAGGCGACCGCCCCAGTCAAACTGCCCACCTGACACTGTCTCCCGGGTCGATAAGACCCGTAGGTTAGAATTTCAATACAGTCAGGGCGGTATCCCACCAGCGCCTCCACCGAAGCTAGCGCTCCGGTTTCAATGGCTCCCGCCTATCCTGTACAAACTGTACCAAAATTCAATATCAGGCTACAGTAAAGCTCCACGGGGTCTTTCCGTCCTGTCGCGGGTAACCTGCATCTTCACAGGTACTATAATTTCACCGAGTCTCTGGTTGAGACAGTGCCCAAATCGTTACACCTTTCGTGCGGGTCGGAACTTACCCGACAAGGAATTTCGCTACCTTAGGACCGTTATAGTTACGGCCGCCGTTTACTGGGGCTTCAGTTCAGAGCTTCGCTTACGCTAACCCCTCTCCTTAACCTTCCAGCACCGGGCAGGTGTCACCCCCTATACTTCGCCTTACGGCTTCGCAGAGAGCTGTGTTTTTGCTAAACAGTCGCTTGGGCCTATTCACTGCGGCTTTCCGTTAAGAAAGCACCCCTTCTCCCGAAGTTACGGGGTCATTTTGCCGAGTTCCTTAACCAGAGTTCTCTCGCACACCTTAGGATTCTCTCCTCGCCTACCTGTGTCGGTTTGCGGTACAGGCACCTTTTATCTCGCTAGAAGCTTTTCTTGGCAGCGGGGAATCAAAGACTTCGCTCCATAAGGAGCTTCCCCATCACAGCTCAGCCTTCACGATAAGCGGATTTGCCTACTTATCAGCCTAACTGCTTGGACGTGCACAACCAATCGCACGCTTCTTCTATCCTTCTGCGTCCCTCCATTGCTCAAACGATAAAGAGGTGGTACAGGAATATCAACCTGTTGTCCATCGCCTACGCCTGTCGGCCTCGGCTTAGGTCCTGACTAACCCTGAGCGGACGAGCCTTCCTCAGGAAACCTTAGGCATTCGGTGGACGGGATTCTCACCCGTCTTTCGCTACTCATACCGGCATTCTCACTTCTAAGCACTCCACCAGTCCTTACGGTCTGACTTCACTGTCCTTAGAACGCTCCCCTACCACTGATACCATTGGTATCAATCCGCAGCTTCGGTGGTGTATTTAGCCCCGGTACATTTTCGGCGCAGAGTCACTCGACTAGTGAGCTATTACGCACTCTTTAAATGGTGGCTGCTTCTAAGCCAACATCCTAGTTGTCTAAGCAACTCCACATCCTTTTCCACTTAATACACACTTTGGGACCTTAGCTGGCGGTCTGGGCTGTTTCCCTTTTGACTACGGATCTTATCACTCGCAGTCTGACTCCTAAGGATAAGTCATTGGCATTCGGAGTTTGACTGAATTCGGTAATCCGATGAGGACCCCTAGTCCAATCAGTGCTCTACCTCCAAGACTCTTACACTTAAGGCTAGCCCTAAAGCTATTTCGGGGAGAACCAGCTATCTCCAGGTTCGATTGGAATTTCTCCGCTACCCACACCTCATCCCCGCACTTTTCAACGTGCGTGGGTTCGGGCCTCCATTCAGTGTTACCTGAACTTCACCCTGGACATGGGTAGATCACCTGGTTTCGGGTCTACGACCACGTACTAAACGCCCTATTCAGACTCGCTTTCGCTGCGGCTCCGCCTCTTCAGCTTAACCTCGCACGGGATCGTAACTCGCCGGTTCATTCTACAAAAGGCACGCCATCACCCATTAACGGGCTCTGACTATTTGTAGGCACACGGTTTCAGGATCTCTTTCACTCCCCTTCCGGGGTGCTTTTCACCTTTCCCTCACGGTACTGGTTCACTATCGATCACTAGGGAGTATTTAGCCTTGGGAGATGGTCCTCCCAGATTCCGACGGAATTTCACGTGTTCCGCCGTACTCAGGATACATTCAAGAGAGAACGAAGTTTCGACTACGGGGTTGTTACCCTCTACGACGGACCTTTCCAGGTCGCTTCGTCTACCTCGTTCCTTTGTAACTCCGTATAGAATGTCCTACAACCCCAAGAGGCAAGCCTCTTGGTTTGGGCTATGTTCCGTTTCGCTCGCCGCTACTCAGGAAATCGCATTTGCTTTCTCTTCCTCCAGGTACTTAGATGTTTCAGTTCCCTGGGTCTGTCTTCCTTACCCTATGTATTCAGATAAGGATACCATACCATTACGTATGGTGGGTTTCCCCATTCGGAAATCTTCGGATCAAAGCTTACTTACAGCTCCCCGAAGCATATCGGCGTTAGTCCCGTCCTTCATCGACTCCTAGTGTCAAGGCATCCACCGTGCGCCCTTTCTAACTTAACCAAACTAAAAATTAAAAAATATGAGCTACACTGTTATCTAGTTTTCAAAGAACATAC
>NZ_BOQB01000035.1 GCF_018332475.1 Bacillus sanguinis
ATATGACGGCTACTATAATGTTTTCTGCATAAAGCGGTTCTAATTTCATAATATACTCCTTGTATTATTATCTTAAAATCCTGCCATTCTTGGTTTATTCTTCTATTGATTCAATCCAAGTTGCTGACAATTCATATGGATTTCCTTGCGTTTTTTGTTCAACTATTTTCAGGATAGTTGCCCTTGATATGGTGGATTTAAAGTATTGTATTTTTATTTATTAACTCATCTAACGATTTAGGTATACCAAATTTAACTACTCCCAAATTACTTCCTCTATTATATAAGAAATTTTTTGCAAGCTCATTATTATCTGTACTTCATCTTAAACTTTGCTAGAAGCAAGGAAGTAATTTAACAGTCAGTGAAGGATGTGAGCCCTCCACAATGATTAGATTTTTACTTTTTTATATTTTTTCCGGAATTTTTGACAATCTCTTGAACTGTGCGAAATGTCACATCTGAATTTTACAACCTCTCTTATAGTAAGGGTATGTAAGAGAGACGTATTAAAGGAGTGAACAGTATGAAGAAGAAACCTTCAGCACTAATGAGACGTTTAAAATATTTTTCACCAATAGATCGTTATAACGATAATCATACACAAGAAACATATGAAGATCGTGAATGGGAGAATGTGTACAGAAAGCGTTGGCAGCATGATAAAGTAATTCGTTCTACACACGGCGTGAACTGTACTGGTTCATGCAGTTGGAATATATATGTGAAAGATGGAATTGTAACGTGGGAAGGGCAGGAGCTTAACTATCCGACCACAGGTCCTGATATGCCTGATTTTGAACCACGAGGATGTCCACGTGGAGCGAGTTTTTCTTGGTACATCTATAGTCCACTTCGTGTGAAATATCCGTATGTACGTGGTGTTCTATGGAGTATGTGGCAAGAGGAATTACAAAATAATGAGTCACCATTAGATGCTTGGAAAAGCATTGTGGAAAACCCTGAAAAAGCACGCAAGTATAAACAGGCACGTGGTAAAGGGGGATTCATTCGTGCGAATTGGGATGAAGTGTTACAACTCGTTTCAGCTTCTTTACTTTATACAGTAATGAAATACGGTCCAGACCGAAATGTTGGTTTCTCGCCAATTCCAGCTATGTCGATGTTAAGTCATGCTGCAGGCAGCCGCTTTATGCAACTTATGGGCGGGCCAATGCTTAGTTTTTATGATTGGTATGCAGATTTACCACCAGCTTCGCCGCAAATTTGGGGCGATCAAACAGATGTACCAGAAAGTAGTGATTGGTATAACTCTGGTTACATTATGACGTGGGGTTCAAATGTACCGATGACGAGAACACCAGATGCTCACTTTTTAGCAGAGGTTCGATATAAAGGAACGAAAGTCGTTTCTGTCAGTCCTGACTTTGCTGAATCTACGAAGTTTGCGGATGATTGGATTAGTGTGAAACAAGGTACAGACGGTGCACTTGCGATGGCAATGGGACATGTGATCTTACAAGAATTTTACGTAGATAATCAAGTGGAATATTTCACAAAGTATGCGAAACAATATACTGATTTTCCTTTCTTCGTTACATTGAAACAAAAAGGAGACCAATTCGTTGCGGATCGATTCTTAAATGCTTCTGATATTGGACGCGAAACGAAGTTAGGAGAATGGAAACCTGTACTATGGAACGAAAACACGAATGATTTTGCAACACCCCAAGGCACAATGGGGTCACGTTGGGATAACGAAAAGAAATGGAACTTACGTTTAGAAGATGAACAAACAGGTGAAAAGATTGATCCACGTCTTTCTTTACTTGGAATGGAAGATCATGTTGGAACTGTACAAATTCCGTACTTCTCTGATGATGGAAACAAAGTATTAGAACGTACAATTCCAGTGAAAAAGGTTGTGACAGAAGAAGGCGAAGTGTTCGTTACAACTGTATACGACTTAACGTTAGCAAATTACGGAGTGAACCGAGGGCTTGGCGGACAAGAGCCAAGAGACTTCAATGATGACATACCGTTTACACCTGCATGGCAAGAGAAAATGACAGGAGTGAAACGAGAGCTTATTATTCAAATCGCTCGTGAGTTTGCACAAAATGCTGTTGATACGAATGGTCGCTCAATGATTATTGTCGGAGCAGGTATTAACCATTGGTTTAACTCTGATACGATTTATCGCGCCGTTTTAAACCTCGTTCTTCTCGTTGGAGCACAAGGTGTAAACGGCGGTGGTTGGGCTCATTACGTTGGTCAAGAAAAATTACGACCAGCAGAAGGATGGCAAACAATCGCGATGGCAAAAGATTGGCAAGGGCCACCGAAATTACAAAATGGTACATCTTTCTTCTATTTCGTAACAGATCAATGGCGTTATGAAGATACACCGGTTGGACATTTAGCATCACCAATTGAGGGCAACTCTCGTTATCAACATCATGGTGATTATAACGTATTAGCGGCACGACTGGGCTGGTTACCTTCGTATCCGACATTCGAGAAAAATGGAATTGAACTATATAAAGAAGCTGTTGCTGCTGGTGCAACAACACAAGAAGAAATCGGAAAATACGTTGCACAAAAACTAAAAGAAAAAGAACTAAAATTTGCGATTGAAGATCCAGATAACAAAAATAACTTCCCGCGCAACTTATTCGTATGGCGTGCGAACTTAATTTCAAGTTCTGGTAAAGGACACGAATATTTCTTAAAACATTTATTAGGTACAACGAATGGATTAATGAATGACGATAGCGATTCATTACGACCAGAAGAAATTAAGTGGCATGAAGAAGCGCCAGAAGGGAAGCTTGATTTACTCATTAATTTAGATTTCCGTATGGCTGGAACAGCGCTATATTCTGATATCGTCTTACCTGCTTCAACTTGGTATGAAAAGCATGATTTAAGCAGTACAGATATGCATCCATTTGTACATCCATTTAATCCGGCAATCGGTTCACCGTGGGAAGCGCGCTCTGACTGGGATATTTTCACTTCTCTATCTAAAGCCGTGTCTGATTTAGCGAAGAAAATCGATCTTGAACCAATGAAAGAAGTTGTGGCAACACCACTTCTTCACGATACACCGCAAGAATTAGCGCAACCACTTGGCAAAATTAAAGATTGGAGTAAAGGTGAATGTGAACCAATACCGGGTAAAACGATGCCGCAAATTCATGTGGTCGAAAGAGATTATAAAACCATTTATGACAAAATGACAGCACTTGGACCAAATGCTGGGAAACAGCCGATTGGTACGAAAGGTATTTCTTGGTCAGCAGAAAAAGAGTACGAGCAATTAAAAAGCAAATTAGGAGTTATTCGAACGGATTCTATTGCGAAAGGTTGCCCAGACATTAAAGAAGCAATCAATGCTGCTGAGGCGGTATTAACACTTTCTTCTACAACAAACGGTCATATGGCTGTAAAAGCATGGGAAGCACTTGAAAAACAAACGGATTTAAAATTACGTGATTTAGCAGAAGAACGTGAAGAAGAATGCTTCACATTTGAACAAATTACAGCACAGCCAAAAACTGTAATTACTTCTCCAGCCTTTACAGGTTCAGAAAAAGGTGGACGCCGATACTCACCGTTTACAACAAATGTGGAACGTCTTATCCCTTGGAGAACGATAACGGGTCGACAATCTTTCTATTTAGATCATGACATGATGAAAGAATTTGGTGAAACGATGGCAACATTTAAACCAATTCTGCAACATAAACCGTTCCGTAAATCACGGCCTGAAGTAGAAGGGAAAGAAATTACACTAAACTATTTAACACCGCATAATAAGTGGTCGATTCATAGTATGTATTTCGATTCATTACCGATGTTAACGCTGTTTAGAGGTGGTCCAACTGTTTGGATGAATAAAGAGGACGCTGAAGAAGCTGGCGTTGCGGATAATGATTGGATCGAGTGCTTTAACCGTAACGGTGTTGTTGTAGCGCGTGCTGTTGTAACACATCGTATACCGAGAGGAATGGCATTTATGCACCATGCGCAAGATCGTCACATTAACGTACCTGGTACGAAATTAACAAGTAACCGCGGGGGAACGCATAATAGTCCAACTCGAATTCACGTAAAACCGACACATATGATTGGTGGATACGGTCAATTAAGTTATGGATTTAACTACTATGGTCCAACTGGGAACCAGCGTGACTTAAACGTTGTAATTCGCAAACTGAAGGAGGTAGATTGGCTTGAAGATTAAAGCACAAGTCGGAATGGTAATGAACCTAGATAAATGCATCGGCTGCCATACTTGTAGCGTAACGTGCAAAAACACCTGGACAAATCGTCCAGGTGCTGAATATATGTACTTCAATAACGTAGAAACGAAACCTGGTATTGGTTATCCGAAGCAATGGGAAGATCAGGAGAAATATAAAGGCGGCTGGGAATTGAAAAATGGTGAAATTCAGCTGAAATCCGGTTCAAAAATGAAGCGCCTTATGAATATTTTCCACAATCCAGATCAACCAACAATTGATGATTACTTTGAACCTTGGAACTATGATTATGAAACGTTAACAAATAGTCCGCAGCGTAAGCATCAGCCAGTTGCTCGTCCGAAATCAGCAATTACAGGTGAATTTATCGACAAAATTGAATGGGGTCCGAACTGGGAAGATGATTTAGCGGGGGGACATATAACAGGATTACAAGATCCGAACGTAAAGAAAATGGAAGAAGAAATTAAAACGGATTTTGAAAATGTATTTATGATGTATTTACCACGCATATGCGAACACTGTATGAATCCATCTTGTGTATCTTCTTGTCCATCTGGTGCGATGTATAAACGTGAAGAAGATGGGATTGTTCTTGTAGACCAAAATGCATGTCGTGCATGGAGATTCTGTGTATCTTCTTGTCCATATAAAAAAGTGTATTTTAACTGGCAAACGAACAAAGCTGAAAAATGCACAATGTGTTTCCCGCGTATTGAAGCAGGTATGCCAACGATTTGTTCGGAAACATGTGTAGGACGTATCAGATATATTGGAGTAATGCTATATGACGCTGACAAAGTGAAAGAAGCAGCTGCTGTTGAAGATGAAAAAGATTTATATGAATCTCAGCTTACTGTTTTCCTAGATCCAAATGATCCAGAAGTAGCAGCTGAAGCGAAAAAACAAGGCATTCCTGAAGAATGGATAAAAGCGGCACAACAGTCACCAATCTATAAAATGATTATCGATTGGAAAATTGCTCTACCACTTCACCCAGAGTATCGCACTATGCCAATGGTTTGGTATATCCCGCCGCTTAGCCCAATTATGAATATGGTGGAGGGAAAAGGTAGTAACTGGCAAGCAGAAGAGATTTTCCCTGCTATTGATAATATGCGTATTCCAATTCAATATTTAGCGAATTTACTCACTGCAGGAGATGAATCACATATTCGTCTTACATTGAAAAAAATGGCTGTTATGCGAACGCATATGAGAGCACTACAAATTAATAAAGAACCAAATGAAGCTGTATTAAAAGAACTTGGTTTAACGAAACAGGATGTAGAAGATATGTATCGTCTTCTTGCTATCGCAAAATATAAAGATCGCTTCGTTATCCCGACGTCTCACCGCGAACAAGTTGCAGACTTATATAACGAACAAGGAAGTTGTGGTTTATCATTCGCAGGTGGTCCAGGCTCTTGTATGACAATTTCTTAAATAAAGGGGGCAGAAAATTATGAAACAAAGTTTACAAACTGCTTTTTCTTGTTCTTCTTTTCTTCTCTCCTACCCTGAACTAGGGTGGAGAGAAGCTGTAACAGAACTACAAGAAGAGATTGAAGCGATTGAACAGGTAGAAGTGAAAACTTCACTTACAGCATTTATTAAACAAGCGCTAGATAAAAAGAATGATCAACTTATTGATAGTTACGTATATACATTTGATTTTGGCAAAAAGACGAATATGTATTTAACGTATATGAACACCGGTGAACAAAGAGAAAGAGGTATTGAATTACTAGAGTTAAAACAGCATTATAAAAAATCTGGCTTTGAAGTAACGGATAAAGAACTACCAGATTATTTACCACTATTACTTGAGTTTTTTGCAAATGCAGATGAACAAGATAGTGAGCCGATTATGGGTAAATATAAGGAGAATATACAAGCATTGCATGTTCAGTTAAAAGAAGCAGACAGTATGTATGAACCAATTCTTGGAGCTGTTCTCCTCGCTATCGATACATGGGGTGTACAGACAAATTAGAAAGGAGAGTTGTCGAAATGATGGATCAATTTCTATGGGTGTTGTTTCCTTATATCATTTTTGCAATCTTTATCGGTGGACATATTTTTAGATACAACTATGATCAATTTGGATGGACATCAAAATCTAGTGAACTATTAGAAAAGAAAATGCTCCGAATCGGAAGTCTATTATTCCACTTTGGGATCATGTTCGTAATTGGCGGTCATGTTATGGGGATTTTAATTCCAGAAGCTGTATACCGTTCAATAGGTATTTCTGAGCATATGTATCATGTAGTAGCAATTAGTTTCGGACTTCCGGCAGGTATTGCTTCTATCATCGGTTTAATTATATTAACGTACCGCCGCGTAACAGTAAAACGTATCATTGCAACGAGTACAAAGGGAGATTATATTGCGCTTATTCTATTACTGATCGTAATGCTAGCAGGACTTTCTTCAACGTTTTTAAATATCGACTCAAAAGGATTTGATTATCGTACAACGATCGGTCCATGGTTCCGAAGCCTCTTTATTTTCCAACCGAAAGTTGATTATATGATGGAAGTACCAGTGTGGTTTAAAATTCATATTCTTGCAGGAATGGGGCTTTTCGCAGTATGGCCATTCACTAGACTGGTACATGTATTTAGTGCCCCAATTAAATATATAAGCCGTAGTTATGTAATTTACAGAAGACGTATTCCAAATGAATTGAAAAAATAATTTAGTTTTATATGTTTCGTAATTTATAAGGAAAGCCGAGATCTAATTGGAGACCTCGGCTTTCCTTATAGGTATAAGTACCTAAATAAGACGCTAATCAATACTACAAACAGAAGCAGAGCAATCTTCACAAGCAATTTCACATTTTAAAAATTGTAAATCGTGTATTGTAATCTTTCCTTTATGAATAGAAATTGTACCTTGCTTTTTTAATTCATTTAACATTCGATTTACACTTTCACGTGAAGTTGCACAGAAATTAGCAAGTTCTTGATTCGTTAACGGTAAATCGATAAGAATCCCGTTTTCTTTTAACACACCGTAACTATTTGTCATTCGAATAAGAGTAGAATACAGGGCACCTTTTTTGCCATGTAATACTAAGTCTCGGAACTTCGTTTGCATTCTTCTTAAATGTTCACTAATCCATTTCATAAATTCAAATACAAGAGCGGGCTTTTGAAGTAATGCTTTTTCTAGGGTTTCACGCTTTATAACTCCTACTTCCACATCTTCAAGGCATTTTGAATTTAATAAATACTTCGCATTGTCCGTGAACAATGTTAATTCGCCAATAATGTCGTATGCCGAACAAATACGGAGTGTCAATTCTTGTCCATCAGCACTAAGTTTACTAATTTGAACTTTTCCGGAGTGGATAATATAGAGTTCGGTTGCCTCCATACCTTCTTGAAAAATAAAACTACCTTTTTTTATCTGCATTTTATACTCAACAGATGCAAGTAATTCCTTTAAATCTTGAGATAATTTCATACTGTTTGTCACAGCAATCACCTTTCTTCTTATAAGCAATACATTTCCTATTTTGAGTGTAAGTATGATGAAAATGCAAGAGCTATTTCAAAATTGTTGTAAAATTTCAATGACCGTAAGGAGTAGGGACTGAAGATGTGAACAAAATGCGAACAGATTTGTGAAGAATTTTTGAATGGGGAAAGTAATGTGAGAAAAGTCACATTGAATATGTCGCTTCTTTTTTATAATGAAGGCAAATACAGAATTGAAAGCTTACTAAGGATTGCAGCAGAAAAGAAGGGATATAGATGCACGAGAAAATGAAAGATTCTTTAGAACGGCCACTTCAAGATTTGCGTATTTCAGTTATCGATCGTTGTAATTTTAGGTGCACATATTGTATGCCTGCTGAAGTGTTCGGACCTGATTACGCTTTTTTACAAGAAGAGTTTTTATTAACGTTCGATGAAATAGAAAGATTAGCAAGATTGTTTATAAGTATGGGAGTTGAAAAAATTAGGCTTACTGGTGGTGAACCATTATTACGTAAAGACTTACCGTGGTTAATCGCAAGACTTACAAAGCTAGAAGGCTTAAAAGATATTGGACTCACAACAAACGGAATTCATTTAGCAAAACAAGCTAAGGCGTTAAAAGACGCGGGATTAAAACGTGTAAATATTAGTTTAGATGCGATAGAGGATTACATTTTCCAAAAAATTAATGGGAGAAATGTAAGTACAAAACCTGTACTAAAAGGAATTGAAGCAGCAAAGGCTGCTGGATTAGAAGTAAAGGTAAATATGGTCGTAAAAAAAGGAATGAATGACAGTCAAATCCTTCATATGGCTCGTTATTTTAAAGAACAAGAAATTCAGCTCCGTTTCATTGAGTTTATGGATGTAGGCAGTACGAACGGATGGAATTTTGAACAAGTGATTACGAAGGAACAATTAATAGAGAAGATTAATCGTGTATATCCAATTGAGCCTGTTCCACCTCGTTACTTTGGAGAAGTTGCGAAATTGTATCGATATGTAGGGAGCGATGCAGAAGTCGGATTTATTACTTCAGTATCAGAGTCATTTTGTTCTTCTTGTACGAGAGCTCGTATTTCGGCAGACGGCAAGTTTTTTACGTGCCTATTTGGAACGAAAGGAACAGATTTACGAATGCTACTTAGAGAAGACATTTCGGACGCCTCACTATTAAAAATTCTTCAACATACATGGGAGTTTAGAACAGATCGATATTCAGATGAAAGAACGGCGGCAAGTACAAATAAACGTCCAAAAGTTGAAATGTCATACATTGGCGGATAGTGAAAGGAGGATTCCAAATGCAAGAGCGATATGCAAGGCAAGTATTGTTTTCTGGAATTGGTGAAATGGGACAAAGAAAAATAAGAGAAAGGCATGTGCTCCTAATCGGTGCGGGTGCACTAGGAGCTGCAAATGCGGAAGCGCTCGTTAGGATGGGAATTGGGAAATTGACAATTGCCGATCGTGATTACGTCGAATGGAGTAATTTACAGCGGCAACAGTTATATACAGAAGAAGATGCGCAGCAGTGTAAACCGAAAGCAATTGCAGCGGCAGAGCATTTAAGAAAGATTAATTCTGAAGTGGTAATTGTACCAGTTGTAACAGATGTCATGATGCAACAAATAGAAGAGTTAACAAAAGATGTGGATCTCATCATAGATGCGACTGACAATTTCGATACACGCCTACTTATAAATGACATTTCACAAAAAGAGAATATACCTTGGATATACGGCGGATGCATCGGAAGTTACGGTGTAACGTATACAATTCTTCCTGAGAAAACACCATGTTTTCGCTGTCTAATGGATCATCCTATGGGCGGTGCAACATGCGATATAGCCGGAATTATTCAGCCAGCTGTACAAATGGTTGTTGCGCACCAAGTGACAGAGGCGATGAAAATATTGGTGGATGATTATGAGTCGCTACGAGGAACGATGTTATCATTTGATATTTGGAACAATCAATATCTCTCATTAAAAGTAAATAGACAGAAAAAAAGTACATGTCCATCTTGCGGGAAATCACGAACGTATCCAAGTTTAACATTTGAATCGCAGATGAAAACGGAAGTGTTATGCGGACGGAATACAGTTCAAATCCGTTCAGGAATAAAGAAAAATCTTAATTTGACCGAAATTCAAAAACGATTACAAAAGAGTGTACATGTCAAAAAAACGCCGTACTTACTATCATTTGTAATTGATGAATATCGTTTCGTTTTATTTATAGACGGTAGGGCATTTATTCATGGGACAAATGATGTGAAAATAGCAAAACGATTATACGCAACATATATAGGGTGAACAGAAAGTG
Organism: Bacillus sanguinis; assembly: GCF_018332475.1. Classification (GTDB taxonomy): domain Bacteria; phylum Bacillota; class Bacilli; order Bacillales; family Bacillaceae_G; genus Bacillus_A; species Bacillus_A sanguinis. The sequence goes on from NZ_BOQB01000035.1 coordinate 10,052, forward strand.
AGTGTCACCTTATTGAATAGAGGTGAAAACGAATGTTAGAAAAACGTATACCAATTCCAGTGGCGGAAGCAGTTGCACGAGTAATGAAATACGCTCATCAAGGTGAGATAGAAGAGGTTTCTCTTATAGAAAGTTACGGAAGAACTCTTGGAGAAGATGTTATTGCAGATCATGATGTCCCGCATTTTGATCGCTCTCCGTACGACGGATTTGCGATTCGAGCGGAAGACACAAAAGAAGTAAGTAGTAGTAATTCCATTCAGTTTGAAGTGATTGGCGAAATTGGAGCAGGTTTTGTTTTTACAGAAGAAGTGAAACCATTTCAAGCTGTCCGTATTATGACAGGTGCGGCAATTCCAGCTGGGTGTAATGCAGTTGTTATGTTAGAGCTAACAGAAGGATTTGAAGAAAATGAAAAGACTTATATAAAATTGAAACGCTCCTTTACTGCTGGGGATAACATTTCTTTTAAAGGAGAAGATGTAAAACAAAATAGCATTCTTGTGAAAAAAGGGGCTGTTATTAATCCTGGAGTTGCAGCACTTCTTGCTACGTTTGGTTATAGTACCGTACACGTTTTAAAACAACCGGTTATTGGAATTGTAACGACAGGAAGCGAACTGCTTGAAGTACATGAACAATTAAAGACAGGGAAGATTCGAAATAGTAACTCCTATATGATAGCTGCGCAAATTGAACGAGCGGGCGGAGTTGTACGGTATTATGGACAATTCGTTGACGATTTTGAGACGTGTTATAACACTGTAAAAAAAGCGATAAAAGAAGTTGATATTTTAATTACGACTGGTGGCGTTTCAGTAGGAGACTATGACTATTTACCTGCTATTTATGAGAGATTACAAGCTAATGTACTTTTCAACAAAATAGCGATGCGACCAGGAAGTGTGACAACTGTAGCTGAGTTAGAAGGAAAACTATTATTTGGTCTATCTGGTAATCCTTCAGCTTGTTATGTCGGATGTGAATTATATGTTCGACCAGTCATTGGAACATACTTGCATAGAAAGGATCCGCACGTATATCGTGCAGAGGCAATTTTACAGAAAGAATTTACGAAAGCAAATCCGTTTACTCGGTTTGTAAGAGGGAGAGTAGAGATTGTAGATGGTCAATTACAAGTTACACCAGTTGGTTTAGATAAATCTAGTGCAATTTCTTCACTTGCAGAAGCGAACGCATTTATCGTCCTGCCGGGAGGAACAAGGGGGTTTGAGCCAGGAATAACTGTTTCGGTACTGTTATTAGAATCAAACACCGGAAGTGAGTGGCCGTGGGAAGAACCGCTTCGATCGTACAAATAAGAGAAAAATAGATTGCTAACTTATATGAAGATAAGAGGTGCAAGATGATACAAACGTATTATGAAGTGATTGAAACGCCTATTTCAATTGAGGAAGTTACAAACAAAGTAATTCGTCGTGAGTGCGGCGCAGTTACTACTTTTATTGGTACTGTTAGAGAATTTACGAAAGGACGTCGTACGCTTTATTTAGAGTATGTAGCATATAAAACAATGGCAGAAAAACAGCTTGAGAAAATTGGTATCGAAGTAGGAGAGAGGTGGCCTAGGACATATGTCGCCATTACACATCGCATTGGTACACTACAAATTTCTGATCTTGCTGTTGTCGTTGCTGTTTCTACACCACACCGTAAAGCTGCCTATGAGGCGAATGAATATATTATGGAGCGTATAAAACAAATTGTTCCCATTTGGAAGAAAGAGTTCTGGGAAGATGGTGAATCATGGATAGGTGATCAGTTAGAGAATGTAGCTTATGAGAATGGTGAGCCTGGAAAGGAGATGAGAATATGATTGCAGTACTATTATTTGCACATTTACAAGAAGAAGTAAGTAAGCCAACATTACACATAGATTGTGAAAATATTACGGTTGCTGAACTAAAAGAAGTGCTCATTAAGAAATACAACGTAGCGATTTCAAGTGAGATAATGGTCGCTATCAATGAAGAGTATGCAAATGAGGATGACATCATTCAAACTGGCGATGTCGTAGCAATGATTCCGCCAGTAAGTGGTGGTTGATTCTTTTCAGCCTAATCATGTTAGGACGTGATTAGGCTGGAGGGAATGAATATAACTATGCATACATAGGAGGGAACAGGATGAAAAGTCCTAATTTTCAATTAAGTTTACAAACTTCCAATCTAGTTATCGGTTTTATGGTGTGGGTTATTTTATCATCATTAATGCCCTATATTAAAGCGGATATCCCATTAACTGCGGGACAAATTTCTATGGTAACAGCAGTACCAGTTATTTTAGGTTCTGTTCTTCGCATTCCAATTGGTTATTGGACAAATCGTTTCGGAGCAAGAAAATTATTTTTTATTAGTTTTATTCTATTATTATTTCCTGTCTTTTATATTAGTGTTGCCAATTCAATGATGGATTTAATTATTGGTGGATTATTTGTCGGAATCGGTGGCGCAGTATTCTCTGTAGGCGTAACTTCTTTACCGAAATACTTTCCGAAAGAGAGTCACGGTTTTGTAAATGGTATTTATGGTGTCGGTAACGCCGGAACAGCAATTACTTCGTTCTTAGCACCTGTCATTGCAACTTCAGTTGGCTGGAGAACGACAGTACAGTGTTATTTAATTTTACTTGCAGCGTTTGCACTTATGAACTTTTTGTTAGGCGATCGTAAGGAGAAAAAGGTGAATACACCATTAATGGAACAAATAAAAGGTGTATATAAAAATGAAAAACTTTGGTTTCTATGCATCTTTTACTTTTTAACATTCGGATCGTTTGTCGCATTTACAGTATACTTACCAAACTTTTTAGTATCTCACTTCGGATTAGAGAAAGTAGATGCAGGTATGCGGACAGCAGGATTCATTGTACTCGCAACAATTATGCGTCCAATTGGTGGTTGGCTTGGTGATAAATTTAACCCATTTAAAATATTAATCTTCGTATTTATCGGTTTAACACTATCAGGTATTATTTTATCATTTATGCCTAGTATGAACGTGTATACATTTGGTTGCTTACTAGTCGCATTTTGCGCAGGTATTGGTAACGGTACAATCTTCAAACTCGTTCCAATGTACTTCTCTGAACAAGCTGGTATTGTAAATGGACTCGTTTCTGCTTTAGGCGGACTAGGAGGATTCTTCCCGCCGCTAATTTTGACTTTACTATTCCAACTAACAGGTCATTATGCAATTGGATTTATGGCTTTATCAGAAGTCGCTCTTGCTTGTTTAATCATTACAGTATGGATGTATAGCCAAGAGAAATTGTTAGTGATGTTAAAGAATCATTAATAAGGAAAAAGAACCGTTCCAAAGTATTTTGGGACGGTTCTTTTAGTAACGGGCTTCGCTATATTTTTTGGACCAGATTCTTTAGTAAGGCTAATAGATATTGTGAAAAAGTACACTTAGCCTAAAGAATACAGTTTATGTCGATAAGGTAAAATTATAAATTTCTATAAATAATCCATAATTTTCTTTATGGCTCATATTTGTTATGTTAAAGAAAAGGGAGGGATATGAGAATATTAGATGTACATTTTCGTATTATCGATTTTAATTTTCTAATTATTGATAACTAAGGAGTGTTTCCGCCTAACTTTGTTGTAGAAGATTATCAAATTGATGCAATAGAATTGTCCAAAGTTGCATCCATTTTAGTAAAGGGTTTAATGAAACTATAATATATTTGGAATGAGGTTTTACATGTTTGTTTTTATTATATTAGACGTAATATTACCAATATTACTATTGATGCTAATTGGTGCAATCTTACAAAGAAAGTTCCAATTTGACTTAAAGCAACTATCTACACTTATTACGTATTGCTTGATGCCAGCGGCTGTATTTGTGAATATATATGATATTCGTATAGAAACAGGTTTGTTGCTCCAGATAATGTACTATTTAATGCTTTATAGTCTGAGTCTGATCATAGTAAGTCATTTTATTTCAAAAATATTAAAGTTAGAAAAAGGAGAAAGTGCAGCCCTAAAAAATAGCATTTCGTTAATGAATTCCGGTAATTATGGATTACCAGTAAGTCAATTGATTTTCAGTCACAATCCAGTGGGAGTTTCCATTCAAATTTTTATTGTAATTTTCCAGAATCTTTTAACTTATTCATATGGGATATATAACTTACTATCAGCAACAAAAACAATCGGAGGTATTATTCAATCATTTCTAAGACTGCCTGTATTTCATGCGCTCGTATTAGGGGTTCTCTTTCAATCTTTTACAATTCAATTACCTAATTCTATCTTGCTACCCCTTAATCAGCTTGCGAATGGTTTTGTTGCAATAGCACTCATATTGTTAGGGGCACAATTATCCAACATTAAGCTTAATTTTTTCCATCGAGTCATAACATGGGCTTTAATTGGAAGGTTACTGATGGGACCATTATTAGCACTTGCCATGATCTACCTACTAAACATCGATGGTATTGTTGCACAATCATTATTTATTGCAAGTTCTTTTCCTACTTCAAGAAATACATCGACCATTGCTATGGAATATCAAATAGAGCCTGAATTACATGCACAAATCGTTTTATTTTCAACACTTTTCAGCATTGTTACAGTAACTGTTGTTATTTATTTGTCATATATTTTGTTTTGAATATACGTGCAAAAATGAATAGATTTGAGGCGGTAAATGATGGACAGAAATCCTATAGATATGAGAAGAAAATAGTCTTTCATATATTAGGTGTCGTTTACAATTGTACCATGTTTCATAATCTAGTGATTTAATTCAAAAAAGGAAACTTATTAGGGTTTACTTCGTATGGAAATCTTTAAAGCATCTACATATAGACGTGCGAAAAAAGACACAATCTCGCTTATAATTAAAGTTATATGAGCTTAGAGTGATAGCGATGGGGTAGGAGTGTCAAGTAAGAATTTTATGCATAATTGCCACTAAGGGAGATGATTAAAAGTTGAGTAAACAGAATATCAGCACAATAGTTTCAGGAGATTTGATTGTTACCCATCTAATTGGCCAGATTAATACAGAGGATGTGTATGAATGGTTTAATGATTTTGAGCAGGTTTGTCAGCAATTTATTTCTGAGGGCCGGAAATACAAATTGTTGGTGGATAGAAAAGGGTATACCCCAAATCATTTTTCTGTTCAAAAAGTATGGAAAGATAAGTTCTTCAATGAAACCATTTTGAATCATAGTAAGGCAATTGCATTTCTTCTTGAAGAAGGAGAGATACTGAAGTATTTGCAACAATCCAATACAAAAGAATCCGTGGAGTTTTTTGATGATTATGAACAAGCGCTAATTTGGTTGAATGAATATCCAATATAAAAACTGAATAGAAAGAGTTGCTCGTAATGTTGCACTTGTCATGAAATTTACTTGTTTACAAGTTGCAAACACCATTCATTTTCTTCGTAGATTGCTTGTGGAATAAAAGAACAGAACTACAACAAAAAGAACAAACGTCACCTAAAAAACGTTTGTTCAAAGGTAATTACTATTTTAACTGAGAAATAGATTACAATTTATGGGTACGAGAAATCTTTTTTATAAGTTTAGGCAATATAGATGTTAGTTCTTGCTTCAAAAGCTTCGTAAATGATGGATCTTTACCAGAAGTTGAAATAGTGACAACATATTCATCATTTCTTATAACGCCAGGTGTGTGAAAAGATGATTCTGTACCATCACTTACAACGTTAACCCACTGGAAATTGTGGGCAGCCTGTTTAACCATCATATTTACAGCATGTTGATTTGTAGCTGCATAAATAAGATGAGCATCTTTAATATCATCATTACTAAAAGTTTTTTGCTTCCAAGTAATATAAGGAAGTTCTTTCATTTCCTTGCAAATCTCGGGGCTAATAACGATGACGAAAGCGCCTGTATCTTTTAAACCAGACGCTTTTCGATATGCAATTTTACCTCCACCAATGATAACGACCACTTTATTTTGCAGATTAAACATAAGGGGATACATGTTATACATATATGCATTCCTCCATTCGTTCTAACAATGTTAACTTCATGTATGTATCAAATTGAAGGCAGTTACAAGTCGTAACATGACCATATTTTTTCGTATGCAACTTAATTTTTTGAAGCAATAATCCGGTAAATAGAAGGTAGGGCATGACGTATACATGAGACGCAGTCGATGTTATAGTCTTGAGCTCAGCAGTAAAAGAGGGCGTTCCTTTCGTTAAAAAGGAACAACATACTCGCATACCGAGTTTTTGTTCGACAGCTGCGCCGATTTGTTGTAACTCATGTATCGGTTGGGGGTCACTACTACCTCTCCCTACGAGTAAAACACTACTACCTTGCATTGGCATAGTTTCACGTATTCTTTTTACTACAAGTTCAACCATATGCGGATGCGTACTAAAAGGTTGTACAACTGAAAATGAGATATGTGGATATTGCTTTTTCATTTTCGCTATTTCCAAAGGAATATCACGTTTATAGTGAGCTGCTGCAAATAATAAAACAGGTACAATCATTATTTCAGTTGCACCCTCTAGTATTGCTTCTGTAACTGCATCTGAAATGGTAGGTGTCGTTAGTTCCAGAAAGGCTATTTTTTGAATCCTTTCGTTACGTTCTTTTATAACAGATTGAATAAAGTGAATGAATTGTTCGTTACCTTCTTGAAGCCGGCTCCCGTGTCCAACATATACGATTCCTTTCATTGTCTCACCATGTCTTTCTTCATAATAATTTCTTGTAATGAATGATTTACATTATGAAATCCGACTTTATTTGCATAGTGTAAAGTTGGAACGTCGGTATACGAGAATGGGAGAGTAACAATATCGATAAAGCCAAGACGTTCTATTTCTGCTAGAAACGTATCAATAGAAGCACGTCCCTCAAATACAATGCTATCCCATGAGAATTCAGAAAGCATACGAGAATGAATTTCATCGAAGCGATGGTCAATTGTATATTCATGAGTCATCATATAAGAACCAGCACCAATTTTTTCTTGAATAAAAGCAATTCGGTTAATATTTCTGCCTAAATAAACAGTAGTATCGGAAGAGAATATTGCTTCTTTACTTAGTAGGCCATATTGCATAAGTTTGTCTTGAGTAGCAACGTTCATGTGTTGCAGCTCTGCCTGTAAGGAACGAATATCTTTCTGGTATTTATTACATGATTGTATCAAAATTTCTACACTTTCAGCTGAACAAAAAACAAGGCGATCAACGTTAAAAATTTCATTGATTTGTTCAAAGGTTAATGTGTTTTCTTCCTTTTTCAAAGTAGGAATTTGATATATTTCTGCACCGCCTTCTTGTAATTTTTGCTTCATTAAACTTGTTTTATTTGTTGCGGATGCAAATAAAACCTTTTTACCATGTAATGGCTTACGTTCTTTCCAAGCGATTTGATCCCGTAAGGAAACGACATCACCAACAATTGTCATGGATGGGTTGGAAATATTTTCTTTTTTGACGATAAGAACAATGTTTGAAAGTGTACCTGTGACAACGCGCTGCTTTCCAGTTGTCCCCCATTCGATGACTGCTACTGGCGTATCGTCTTTTTTTCCTGCTTGTCGTAAGTTTTCACAAATTGTAGGTAAGTTTTTTATACCCATGTAGTAGGCAATCGTGTCGCTATTGTAAGATGAATTATATTTTCCATGATCGCTTAAAGGACCTTTTGCATGTCCGGTTAATAAAGTGACACTATTACTGTAGTCACGGTGGGTGAGGGGAATACCTGCATAGATACTAGCGGCGATGCTAGATGTAATACCTGGTACAATTTCATATGGAATATTTGCTGATGCTAAAGTTTCTGCTTCTTCACCAACACGGCCAAAAATAGATGGATCTCCGCCTTTTAAGCGGACTACGATTTTTCCTTCTTTCGCAAATTGAAGGAGGTGTGAGTTAATCATTTCTTGACGCATAGTATGATTCTTTGGCATTTTTCCGCAATACATAAGTTCACATGTTTCTTTTGTATAATTAAGAAAGGAAGGGTTTAATAAGCGGTCATATAAGACGATATCTGCACGATTTAAGCACTCTATCGCTTTTTTTGTAATAAGCCCTTCATCACCTGGTCCTGCACCAACTAAATATACATATCCGTTCATATTCGCACCTCGTCTATTTTTATTTAAAAGGAAGCCAGGGGAGGCTTCCTTTTGTAAATTACATGTATATATAAATATCTCCGTCAATAACTTCTACTTCATACGTTTGAATACAACCGTCATCAGGTTTTTGAACTTCACCTGTTAGTAGTGAAATTTTCCAATCATGTAGCGGACAAAAGACGAATTCACCAGATACAATTCCTTCGGCTAATGGTCCGTTTTTATGAGGACAACGATTTTCTACAGCTCGAATATCGCCATTTGAAAGGCGGAATAGGGCGATAGACATACCTTTCATTTGGACCTCTTTTCCGATTTGAATAGGAAGATCTTCTGCACGCATAACTTTTATTTTATCTTTCGTTTGTATCATATAGATCACAGCTCCTTATTTCACAGTTTCTACTTCATACATCGCTTTTAATGATTTCGTTTCTAGTGCTTGTCCCCAAGCTTCTTTATATGTGCCACGGGCCGTGTGGAAACGTTCATTTAACTTAATGACCATATTTGCATCTTGCAGTATTTCTTTTATGTGATCGAAGCCTAATCGTTCTGTCCAGTAGGCAGTACGCTCTCCGTATATACCAGTTTCACGATAATATTGCATGTAAGCTGTAGCGATGTGAAGAACATCATCTTCAGTAGGGACAATCATTACAAAATCAGCTTCACGTACTTCTGTACCACCATTTCCACCAATATAAAGTTGGTATCCATTTTCGACACAAACAACGCCAAAATCTTTCGTAAGTACTTCCGCACAGTTACGCGGACAGCCCGTTACACCCATCTTCATTTTATGAGGTGTATCTACCATTTCTAATGATTGTTCAAGGAGCATACCAAGTCCTAATGAATCTTTCGTACCGAAACGGCAGAAACGAGAGCCAACACATGATTTTACATTACGAAGAGATTTTGAATACGCATATCCAGAAGTCATATGTAAGTCAGCCCATACGTTAGGTAAATCTTGTTTCTTAACACCGTATAAGCCAATTCGACTTGCACCGGTAATTTTCACAAGTGGAACATCATACTTTTTCGCAACTTCAGCAATTTTCATTAAATCATCTGCTGTTGTAACGCCTCCGTACATACGTGGAATAACAGAGAATGTACCATCGTGCTGGATGTTACCATTCATTCTTTCATTAACGAAACGGGATGCTTTATCATCTTCATATTCTTCTGGAATCGCCATACGTAAATAGTAGTTCAAAGCAGGACGACATTTCGAACAGCCATCTTCATGTACAAAACCAAGAACATTTCGTACTTCTTTTGGTGATTTTAAGCTTTTTTCATGAATTGCCGCTACGACTTCATCACGTGATAAAGGTGTACATCCGCACATACCAGCAGACTGGGCTGAGGCATCAAAAGCATCTCCGAGTGTATGAGATAAAACTTGTTCTACAAGCGGACGACATTTACCACAAGACCCTGCGGCTTTCGTACAGCCTTTAACTTCTTCAAAAGTCGTTAACTCTTGTTCTAAAATGGCATGAACGATTGTTCCTTTCGTAACACCATTACATCCACAAATCGTGTCATCCGCACTCATTGTAGCAACATCAAGTTCACTTTCTTCACCAGCTTTGTGAAGAATGGACGCTGGTGTATATTCTTGTATATCTTCTTCTTTCTTTAACATGCTAAAGAGGCGTGTACCATCAGCTGTGTCACCATATAAAACGATACCGACGACTTTATTGCCACGAATTAATACTTTTTTATAGGAACGTTTGCATTCATTAAAGATGGATATTGCTTTCGTTTGATCATCTTCATAAATTTGGCCTGCAGAGAATAAATCACAACCAGCAACTTTTAATTGCGTACCGACTATACTGCCCGAATATCCATCAGTTTGTAAATTCGATATATGTTTCGCTAATATTGCACCTTGTTCATAAAGAGGGGCAACAAGTCCATATGCGATACCGTCATGTTCTGCACATTCGCCAACTGCATAAATGGACTCATCATTTGTTAGCATATAGTCATTGACTACAATGCCGCGATTGACAATTAAACCAGCATCTCTTGCTATTTGCGTATTTGGTCGGATTCCGACAGCCATTACGATTAAATCACAATCTACAACTTCACCATCTTCAAATTGAATGCCCTCAACATGGTTTGTACCAAGAATTTTTACAGTTTTCTTTTCCATGAGAAACTTCATGCCTTGTGCTTCTAAATCTTCACGCAGTAGAGAAGCGGCTTTCGTATCTAGTTGTTGCTCCATTAAGCTAGGCATTAAATGAACAACATGTACGTCCATTCCTAAGTCAATAAGACCTCGTGCTGCTTCTAAACCAAGTAATCCACCACCAATGACAACGGCCTTTTTCTTTTCTTTAGCAGTATCTATCATAAACTGTGTATCTTCAATGGTTCGAAAACCTGTTACACCAGGAAGAGTGGAACCTTCAACAGGTAAAATAAAAGCACTAGAACCTGTTGCAATAATAAGCTTGTCATATGTAAGAGTACGATTCTTTTCTGTCATAATAACTTTTTCTTCTCGGTCAATACTTTGAACTCTTTCATTTGTATACAAAGTTATTTCTTTTTCTTCATACCAACTGTATTCATTCATAATGATATCTTGCATATTTGTTTTACCTTGTAAAACATGAGAGAGCATAATGCGATTATAGTTTGGGTGTGGTTCATCTCCAAAAATAGTAATCTCATATGAATCACAATCATGTTTTAATATTTCTTCCATACAACGTATGCCAGCCATACCATTTCCGATCATAACTAAACGTTTTTTCATTTTCGTTTCCCCTTTTTTATGTGAAGTATTGAGCAAAGGATTATATTTCTATTATAGAAAATCAAAAAAGGGGGAGATGTGATATTTATCACACTTTTGAAATGATTCACAAATTGTTAAAATTCGGATTTGTGTGAGGGAGGATATGTATATTTTTTGTGAAATGAAAAAGCAGGACATCAGTATGTATACTTATGTCCTGCACTTTATTTACGCTCTCGTAATGGCACGTGGAAATAAAATATTATTTTCTAAATGAATGTGCTCAAATAAATCAGACTCTAACGCTTCAAGGCGATTGTAAACAAGTCGATAAGTGCCGCAAGCTCCTTCTGGGGGAGTAAAGTCATTTGTAACTTTACGAAGCTCTTTAATAATGTTGCCAGCGTGGTTATGTTCATTTTCTAGTTCATCTACTACTTTACGTAACTTTGCATAGTTTTCATCAGTTGGATTTTTTTCAAATTCTAAAATTAATGGGAAATCTTCTGTTTCTTCTTTAATTAAATGCTGTTCTAATTCCATTTTAAGTTCATGAAATAGCTTATGAATTTTAGCTAAATGCGGCTGATTTGCTCCATGAACACGTAATACTTTCGTCACATAAGGACTTAACTGTGGTAACTCTTCATTTAAATAACGATGATGCTTATGAATCACATAATCAATCAATTCACGATAAGAAGCATTTTTCCAATCAATTTCAGATTCATTTAATCGTTTCGTATTATGATAAAGCGTATTTAACTCTGTAATTACTTCAGTAGCTGATAAATTTCTTTCATGAATTGCATCAATAAGTGGCTTATTACCGCCACAACAAAAATCTATTCTATAGGATTTAAAAAGATCACTAGCTTTCGGAAATTGTGTAACAATCTCACCGACAATAGAAGTTTCAGTAAATGTATGTTCCATATGAATGCCTCCATAAAGTTTAAATGTAATATCTAAATTAAGAATAGTCATAAATGAAAAACAATGTGGTGATTGAAATCACTTATTATGTGTCAGTTTTGAGAATAATAGGTATGGTATTTAACAGAGGACATTATAGAGCAGATGGCGAAGAATTTTTGAGTAGGAAATTATCCACAGGGAATTATTATGATTTAGATAGTATACAAATTTATATTCTATCAATCTAAGTTCGCTTTTGGGTAGTTGGAAGTATATCTTTTATAGGAGGTTTTTATGGAATATGTTTATCATATGGTACCAGAAAAACTAAAAGGAGAATATTTAATCCCATTAAATGAGTTGAAAAGATTATATCCTAGTTTATACGGTGATTACATACAAAAATATAAAGACCATCCTCAAAGAGAGAACTTATTAACACGTAAAATACCGAAACTAGAATGTTTATGGAATGATGTTGTGCATTTTTTACCACTGCATCCTTATGAGATTTATAAAGCATTATTGGAAATAGGAGTAAACATCCATACAAATAAGCTATTTTATAAAATTCCTATTAGCGCACTGAAGGGTCAGTGTATGGCAATATACAAGTACTCAAAGCACAATTGGGGTGGACCAAATAGCGAATTAAAAAAATGTGAAATAGAATTCATCAATTTTAATGAATATAAAGAATTAAAGCAATTAAATACCTACACAAGAGAATATTATAGAGATGAATACAAAAATGGTAGAAGATTCGGGATGTTTCACTTAATTCCACATGTTCTTGTCAAAGGAAAAATAGAGGTGAAAAATCTTGAAATAATAAATTGGAGTATTGCTCCAGTTAATGATTAATATTACAAGCATTTAAAAAATAAGATGTCAATTTGAATTGATATATGGCTTACAAGAATGGAAGAGTAATAACTATACGTAATAGTAAAAAAGAAGCCTACTAGAAGCTTCTTTTTTACTACTATTTTTCACATGCAACTCCATCGCCATCACGATCAAGATGTGAGGCATAACCTGGTTGTCCTTTATATAGAGGGGCTTTCCCAGCTTCTCTAACTGCAGCACAATTTTTGTAGTATGCATTACTAGTATTTCCAGCAGCAGGTTGTGTTTGAGCTTGCTGTGATTTTTTCTGTTCCTCTTGTTGTTTGCGAGCTTGTTCATCAGCCAGACGTTTTTGCTCTTCTTGTTGTTTACGAGCTTGCTCATCAGCTAGGCGTTTTTGTTCTTCTTGTTGTTTACGAGTCTGTTCATCAGCTAGGCGTTTTTGTTCTTCTTGTTGTTTACGAACTTGTTCATCAGCTAGACGTTTTTGCTCCTCTTGTTGTTTACGAGCTTGTTCATCGGCTAGGCGTTTTTCATCCTCTTGCTTACGAGCTTGTTCATCGGCT
>NZ_BOQB01000036.1 GCF_018332475.1 Bacillus sanguinis
GTGATGATGATGATCATGGTGATTGTGCCCACCATGGTGGTGATGTCCTCCATGGTGGTTATGTCCTCCATTATGATGGTGACCTCCATGATTATGACGATAATACAATCCGTTATTTTCTATATAATTCATTAATCCCCTCTCCTTTTCCATTTTCTCATCTTAATAGGTATTATATGAATAGTGCGGACCTTATTGGTAACCTATATAATAAGAAGAATCCGCGTAATACGGATAACCATACCTTAGGCTTCATCATGCATCTGCCACAAACCTATGATCTGATTATTTCCTTTCCTATATAAAGGGCAAGTTTTTTGTCCCGCCGCCAACGTTTATTAACTAGCAAATAGCAAGATAATAACGTAACAATATACTGTATGTAGGACAAATGCGGAAAGCATGGGGAAAATGTCTATATTTTGTAAAAAAAACAAAACACTTTATAATAAGAATGTCGGATTGTACCTTCTTATATGAAAAGTCTATATTTAAGAAAGATTAGAGGAATTATATAGAAATGAAGAAACCTATCGTCCAATTACTATTAATATTTACAATTGTATCTATCGTTCTTTTCCTATTAAATACATCTTATATTTCGTTATATACATTTGTCGGCGTTCTCTGGTCCATCACAATTGTAGGAATTTCATTCGTTATTTTTATCGAAAATAGATCTCCTCAAAGTACCTTAGCCTGGTTTTTAGTATTAGCACTTCTTCCCGTTATAGGTGTACTTTTATACTCTATTTTTGGGCGTAGCCGTTGGAGAAGAAAAAAGCATCTCCATCGTTCAGAAGAGCAAAGAAAGTTATTCCGTGAAATATTAGAAGGAAGACGACTAGAGTTATCACTCAAAGTCCCATTAAGTGAACGCTCTGTCCATTTAACAGAAGTCGTACAAAAATTTGGAGGCGGGCCTGCAGCAGATAGAACAACTACAAAGCTTTTAACAAACGGAGATCAAACATTCTCAGAAATTTTGCAAGCGATCGAGCAAGCAAAACATCACATACATATTCAATACTATATTTATAAATCTGATGAGATTGGTACAAAAGTTCGGGATGCGTTAATAAAAAAAGCAAAATCTGGTGTTATTGTACGCTTCCTTTATGATGGACTCGGAAGTAATACGTTAAGAAGACGGTTTTTACAACCTATGAAAGAAGCTGGAATTGAAATTGTTGAATTTGATCCTATTTTTTCAGCTTGGTTACTTGAAACCGTCAATTATCGTAACCACCGTAAAATCGTCATTGTAGATGGAGAAATCGGTTTTACTGGTGGACTCAACGTCGGTGATGAATATCTTGGTCGTTCAAAAAAATTTCCCGTTTGGCGTGACAGTCATTTAAAAATAGAAGGAAAAGCACTATATAAATTACAAGCAATCTTTCTAGAGGATTGGCTCTATGCATCTAGTGGATTGAATACTTATTCTTGGGATCCATTTATGAATAGACAATACTTCCCTGGTAAAGAAATTTCAAATGCAGAAGGTGCTGTGCAAATTGTAGCGAGCGGACCAAGCTCAGATGATAAAAGCATTCGCAATACATTATTAGCTGTTATGGGATCTGCAAAAAAATCGATTTGGATTGCTACACCATACTTTATTCCAGATCAAGAAACTTTAACATTATTACGTTTAAGTGCAATATCGGGCATAGATGTACGCATTTTATATCCTGGTAAAAGTGATAGTATTATTAGTGATCAAGCATCTCAGTCCTACTTCACTCCACTTTTAAAAGCTGGTGCCTCCATTTATAGTTATAAAGATGGCTTTATGCATGCAAAAATTGTACTTGTTGATGATAAAATTGCAACAATTGGAACAGCAAATATGGACGTACGCAGCTTTGAATTGAATTACGAAATTATTAGCGTACTGTATGAATCAGAAACTGTTCATGATATTAAACGTGATTTTGAAGATGACTTTAAGCATTCTACTGAAATTAAATGGAACGCTTTCCAAAAGAGAAGTATCAAAAAACGAATATTGGAGTCTTTTATGAGACTTATTTCTCCGTTACTGTAAGCAATCAATGTACTATTGATTGCTTTTTCTTTTATATTTGTCCTCCTTCCTTTTCTTTGCATACCATATTAAAACAAGTTATCATAAGATGTATTACTTTATGAAAATAATGTTAGGTGGGACATACATGTTAGAACAATTTCATATACATGCAGATTTAAAACAGCAGCTTTCTACAATTCACGAAAAGAATAAACAAGAAGCTGGTGAAAATGCACATTTAATCGGTACAAAAATATATAAAGCATCTGATAATAGCATTATCGAAGATGCCATTACAGCACTTCTTCTTGGCAAAAATATTCTATTAAAAGGACCGACTGGTAGTGGTAAAACAGTACTAGCTGAAACTCTTTCTTCTTTATTCCAAAAACCAATGCATAGCATTAACTGTTCTGTCGATTTAGATGTAGAAGGTATTTTAGGATACAACACACTACAAACGAAAGATGGCGCATCTGAAGTTACATTCGTTAACGGTCCTCTTATGAAAGCAATGAAGAACGGCCATTTCCTATATATTGATGAAATCAATATGGCAAAACCTGAAACATTACCACTTCTTCACGGTGCATTAGATTACCGTAAAATGATTACAAATCCATTTACACAAGAAGTTGTATACGGTGATGATGAGTATCGTGTAATCGCAGCAATTAATGAAGGCTACGTTGGGACAAGTGAACTAAACGAAGCGTTAAAAAACCGTTTCGTTATTATTGAAGTTCCTTACATCCAAGGTGATACATTAAAAGAACTATTATTAGCAGAATCAAAATTAAAAGACACTGCAACAATCGAAAAGTTCGTTGCATTTGCAAGCGATCTTATGCCTTTAGCTCGTGATGGCCGCGTAAGTGAAGAAGCAGCAAGTATTCGTGGCATTATCGATGCATGTGATTTAGGTGTATATATTCCTGTTATGCGTGCAATTGAACGTAGTATTATCGCAAAATTAAACGATGAAACAGAACAAATGACTGTCCGTGAATTAGCAGAAAGTTATTTCTTTGAGGGATAATTTATGAGACAAATTTTTAGTGACAAAAAAATTGATGCGTCGCTGTTTCTACAAATGGAAAACTTAATGTATGCTCTTCTCAAAGAAGACGATGCCTACCTTGAGTATGGCTATAAAGCATACTACGACGAAATTGAAAAAAAGGTTGTCATTAGTCACTTTTGGGATGATCGAAAAGAAGAGGATACAGTAATCGGATTAAAAAGCGAAGTGTTTTTAAAAGCACTTGGTAATAAACATTACTCGGACATGACTTTAATTCGTTCTTATGCGATTAAATTACAAGAATCACCCTTAAAAAAGTTTTTAACACAATTATTTGTTCTATTAGAAGATTTACGTGTTGAGGAAATCGTAAAAAACTTACGCCCTGGCACAAAGCATATTTTTAAAAGAAGAAAAGAAATGTATCGCAATTACTTTGGTTCACAAAATGAAATCAATCGTGTTCGTAACTATCACGGTGATCGTCTATTTTGTCTCTGCTATCTTTCATTAACGAGCGATAAATATGAAATGTTTAATAATGAATATTTCGAGCAAATTGAAGCTATTCTGCATGAAACATTCCAAGCTCGTAATACGGAAGATATTATGTATATCGTTGAGAAAATTCGCTATCGTTTAGAGGAGCTTCTTGAAAGTGATATGCTTAACAATTATTTCGGACATGCTCCGCTCTACTTATCTGTTATTGCAGACGAAAAGAACTGTCGCGTCGAAGAGTTAGCAAATGATGATACGCAGCTCATAGATGACGATGAAAATAAAAACAAAATGGATGAAAGTTTCTCTACATGGCATCGTGAAAATAAAAATAACGAAAACGAGAACTTTTTACGCTTTGAATTAGAAAGCGGAACAAAAACAAACATGATGGGCGATACTGCTCGTGAATCAGAAGATGGCGACCAAGCACTTGGTTCTGTACAAGGTACTTCTCAAAAGAGTACACAATCCAACTTTGATGGTGCTGATACGGAAGAATCAAGAGCTTCACACGCTTCTAGCCAAAACGAGGGTGCATACGGTAAGTATAACGTTGGTGCTTCTCATACATTTAAAGAAGCTCGCAAAGCAAATACCGATGAGAAAAAAGATTACCAAGCTATCAAATCAGTCGTTAATAAAGATGTAAAAGAATTAAAAAAAATTATCGAAAAAACGATTGAGAATAAAACGAATGCAAATAGTGATAAATATTACGGAAGACTTCGTAAGAAATTCCTTCGTATTTATACTGAAAAGCAGCCGCGCATGTTTTATAAAAAAGGACAAGAATCACAAGAACTTGACGTTGCATTCCAACTACTAGTGGACTGCTCTGGTTCTATGTATAACAAAATGGAAGAAACGAAAAAGAGTGTGGTCCTATTCCATGAAGCATTGAAATCTTTAAAAATCCCGCACGCTATTAGCGGATTTTGGGAAGATGCTTCTAGTGCTAAGCCTGAAGATAAGCCGAACGTTATCCATGAAGTTGTAACGTATAAAAACTCAACGTTACCAAACGTTGGTCCCGAAATTATGCAGCTTCGCGAAGAAGAAGATAACCGCGATGGATATATTATTCGTATCGTTTCTGAAAAACTTGCAAAAAGACCAGAAAAGCATAAATTCTTACTTGTCTTTACAGACGGTGAACCTTCTGCGTTAGACTATCAACAAGATGGTATTTTAGATACGCATGAGGCTGTCAAACTTGCTCGGAAAAGTGGTATGGAAGTAATCGGAATCTTCATCGAAGAAGGTGAAGCGAAGGAAGCAACTTATCAATTAATGAAGAACATTTATAACCATCACTTCTTAGTTGCAAATCACGCTGAAGATTTACGTCTGAAGATTAAACCACTATTGAAAAAATTATTACTGAAGACGATTGAATAGAAAAACAGGAGCGTTGTCGCTCCTGTTTTTTCTTTCGATCACTTTGTTTCTGGTTGAAACTTGTATGGAATGGATACTTCTAATAATGCCTCGAATCCACCATCGTAGAATGGGAATCGTTCATTTGCGATTGTTCGATCCACCCACTCTATTGCAGAAATTTCTTCTTCATCTTCTGCAGTAAGTTCACCTGTTACTACATTTGCTCGGAATGTAAACAATAGCGCATGATTCCCTGCCTCTTCAAAGAATTTTTCATTGATCGCAACAAGTCCACCTGCCACAGTAGTTACACCTGTCTCTTCTTTTACCTCCCTTACTAGAGCTTCCTCTAATGTTTCACCCTTTTCAACAGCTCCGCCCGGTAATGACCAAACGTTTTGTTCTGCATTATGTACCATTAATACTTTATCCGTTTCTTCATCATGTATTAGTGCATATACGACGTCAACTCTTTGCATGAGACTTCTCTCCCTCCAAAAATAATGAAGAGCCAATTCCTAAGAATCGGCTCTTCCTCTCAATTCATCACTAACTCAGCTGTGAGCTTTTTTTTTAACTTAGCCAACATGTCCGTTGTCATTTTGTCTAAATCGTATTCTGCTTTAAAGCCCCACTCTTTCATTGCTGCCGTTGCATCAATTGAGTTTGGCCAGCTATCAGCGATTGTTTGACGAGCAGGATCTACAGCGTAATCCATTGTAAACGTCGGAATGTGTTTACGAATGGATGCTGCGATTTGCTCTGGCTCAAAGCTCATTGCTGTAATATTGAACGCGTTTCTATGCACAAGTTTACTTGGATCAGCTTCCATTAATGAAATAATCGCTTGTAAAGCATCTGGCATATACATCATATCCATGTATGTTCCTTCTGCAATGTATGAGGTGTATGTGCCTTTTTTAATCGCCTCATAATAAATTTCAACTGCATAGTCAGTTGTTCCGCCTCCTGGAGGAGCTACGTAAGAAATTAAACCTGGGAAACGTACACCACGCGTATCAACGCCAAACTTTTGATGATAATAATCACATAATAATTCTCCTGCTACTTTGTTTACCCCATACATCGTAGTCGGACGCTGAATTGTATCTTGTGGCGTATTATCTTTCGGCGTTGATGGACCGAATGCACCGATAGAACTTGGCGTGAAAAACTTACAGTTTAATTCACGAGCTGCTTCTAATGCATTTACAAGTCCGCCCATATTTAAATTCCAAGCAAATAACGGATTTTTTTCCGCCGTTGCTGAAAGTAAAGCTGCTAAATGAATAATTGTATCTACTTCATTACGTTTTGCGATATCATGTAGCTTTTGTCCATCTGTTACATCTAACGTTTCAAATGGACCAGATGTTACTACTTCACTATCTGTTTCACGAATATCTGTTGCAATAACATTTGATGCGCCGTATACATCACGAAGTTTCATTACTAGTTCAGAACCAATTTGCCCTAAAGAACCGGTTACTAGAATTTTTTTCATTTTCCCCACTCCTCATTTGCAAGCTATTCAAAAGATGCCTTTACTTAAATGATGCCCATTTCTTTCCCTACTTTTTCATACTTACGAATTGCTTCATCTAACATTTCTTTCGTATGAGCTGCTGTTGGCATATTACGAACGCGTCCGGTTCCTTTAGCTACAGTTGGGAACACGATAGATTTTGCATATACGCCTTCTTCATTTAGACGTTTACTAAATTCTTGTGTTAATACTTCGTCACCAATAATACAAGGTGTAATTGGCGTTTCACTTTCTCCAATGTTAAAGCCAAGTTCTTTTAACCCTTGTTTTAAATAGCGGCCATTTTCCCATAGACGATCATGTAACTCTGTGCTTTCCATTAAAATTTCAATTGATCGCATACATGCAGCTGCATCAGCTGGTGTTAATGCTGTAGAGAATAAGAATGGACGTGAACGAACTTTTAACCAGTCAATTAAGTTTTGTTTCCCTGCTACATATCCACCAATTACCCCAATTGCTTTTGATAATGTACCAATTTGGAAATCAACTTTGTCAGACAGACCGAAATGTTTTACAGTTCCTGCACCTTTTCCAAGTACACCTGAACCATGTGCATCATCTACATATGTCATTAAATCTAATTCTTCTGCAATCTCAACAATTTCTGGTAGTTTTGCAACATCTCCATCCATTGAGAAAACACCGTCTGTAATTACCATTAATTTATTGTAAAGCCCTGATTCTTTCGCCGCGATTGCTTTTTGGCGTAAATCTTCCATATCAGAATGTTTATAAACAATAATTTTTGCTTTTGATAGACGACTACCATCAATAATAGAAGCATGGTTTAATTCATCTGAAAGAATCGCATCATTTTTATCCATAACAGCTGAAATCGCTGCCATATTACAGTTAAACCCTGATTGATAAGCAATCGCTGCTTCTGTATGTTTAAACTTTGCAATTGTTTCTTCCAATTTAATATGCAAATCTAAAGTACCGTTAATTGTACGAACAGCTCCTGCTCCAACACCGTACTTATGAATGGCACCAATTGCAGCTTCTTGCAAACGGCTATCTGTCGCTAATCCAAGATAGTTGTTTGAAGATAAGTTAATATATTCTTTTCCGCCAATTGTAATAATCGGTCCATTTGAACTCTCAAGCGGATCAATTACGTTATAAAGCCCCTTTGATTTTAAATCCTCTAAATTTTCTTCTAAAAATTTCGCAAGTGTTTTACTAGACATCGTGAAGCCTCCCATCGTTCATGTAAGCGAATTATTGTCTTAATAGTTCTAATAATCCCTCTACTAGCTTAACACGTTTTCAGAATTTATTATAGAAAAATAGTTTAAAGTAACCGCTTACAATTCTAGATTATATACGATTCATTACAAGAAATCTATCATTTACTTTTCATATTTGGAACCTTTACTTTTAGCGTTCAACACCCTGTTATTACTTCTTCATTTGAAAGCTTACAAATGAGCGGGAAAAGAACGAGCTGGCTCGTCGATGATTATTTTAAAACGGGAAAACGCGTTGAACCTTGGATTGGTCAAGAAGTTATTAAATATCACCGCACAACGGAAGAATATTTTACACTATTACAACAAGCAGGCTTTACAATTACATCCCTAAAAGAAGCTACACCAAATCAAAACTATTTTCAAAGCGCGGAAGAATATGAACGTCGTTTACGTATTCCCCTCTTTCTCTTATTCTCTTGTCGAAAATAAAAAAGACGATGATTTCCTCATCGTCTTTTTCTTTATCTCATTGCATGAGCAACTTCTTTACGTACACGTCTTCCTTTTCCATGTGGGATACAAAGTGGCGTCCCAAATAACGGATCCGTACTAATTTGACATTCCATTCGGAATACATCACGTACTAGTTTCTCATCTACTACTTCTTCTGGCTTACCTTGTGCATATATTTGTTTATCTTGAATGGCTACAATATTATCTGCATAACGGCATGCTAAATTTAAATCATGTAGTACCATAACAATTGTTCTTTGTTCTGTTTCATTTAATTCGAATAATAAATCTAGCACTTCAATTTGGTGAGTCATATCTAAATAGGTAGTAGGCTCATCCAATAAAATAATATCTGTATCTTGCGCAAGCGTCATTGCAATCCAAGCACGTTGACGTTGTCCACCTGAAAGAGCATGCACATCACGCTCAGCAAATTCTGTCATACCTGTTGCTGCAAGTGCTTTCTGTACCATTTCCTCATCTTTTTCTGACCATTGCTTCAGCCATGTTTGATACGGATAACGTCCTTGCTTTACAAGTTGCAATACTGTAAGCCCTTCTGGCGCTTGCGGTCCTTGCGGTAAAATTGCCATTTGACGAGCGATTTGCTTCGTTTGCATACTTTGAATGGCTTGATTATCTAACAAAATGTCACCAGTTGTTGGTTTTAATAATCTAGCTAGTGAACGCAATAAAGTTGATTTCCCGCAACCGTTAGAGCCGATAAAGATTGTAATTTCACCTTTTGGAATTTCTAAATTCAACTCATCAATAATAATTGTTTCACCATAAGACAACGTCAAGCGTTTCGTCTCCAATGCTTTTTGCATATTCATCTCCCTTTATGAATTCCGACTTTTATAAAGTAAATAAATAAAATAAGGTGCACCAATTGCTGATGTAAATACCCCTGCTGGAATTTCAAGTGGGGTGAAAACTGTACGCCCAATTAAATCTGCAGCAAGTACTAAAATCGCACCGACAATAGCCGCAACCGGGAGTAATGCACCGTATAAAGAACCAACTAGTCTTCGTGAAATATGAGGTGCCATTAAACCGACAAATCCAATTCCACCAGCAAAGGCAACTGCTCCACCAATTAAAGCTGTACTAAGTAATAACATAAATATGCGAGACTTCGTTAAAGGAACACCAAGCCCTACCGCAATATCATCCCCTAGCTCTTGCGCATTTAAATGTCTAGCAGCTATAAACGATATTACCGTTAAAATGATAACCCACGGCGCAAGTACCATGACGTTTTGCCAAGAAGAACCGTAAACAGTGCCTGTAATCCATACATTCGCTTGACTCGCTTGATAAATTGGCGCTAACAACATAAACAAAGTCGTTGCCGCTTTCGTTAATGCCCAAAAGCCAACACCAATTAAAACAAGACTAATCGGTGATAATCCGTCATTTCTCCATGCAAATAAATATACAAAAAGTGCTACAATCGTTGCCCCAATAAAAGCGGCTAACGGCATATAATGAATGCTTACAGTTAGCGCATTATTTTTATCACTAAATATAGCTAAAAATAATACAACTGCAACACTTGCCCCGCCCGTAATCCCGATGATATCCGGAGAAGCAAGTGGATTTCGAACGAGGCCTTGTAAAATACACCCTGCTACAGCAAGTGCGATTCCTACAAGGATGGCAATTAAAATACGCGGCATACGAAATTTATTTACAACCATATTTGACATCGCATCACCATTTCCAGTAATAGCTTGCCATACGTCATAAGGAGCAATTTTCATATCCCCCATGCCTGCACTCGCAAAAAATAATCCTATTAAAACAACTAGTAAACTCACTAAGACGATACAAGCTCGTTTATACATTAAAAACGAGAATCCGTCTTTTCCTATACGAAACGGGATATACTTCTTCATTTGCTAAGCCCTCTCTTACGTGCAATATAAATAAAGAATGGTGCCCCGATAAATGCTGTCATAACCCCTACTGGTACTTCTTGTGGCATAATGACATACCTAGCTGCTATATCAGCTAAGATTAATAGTATTGCACCTAACAAGCCGCTATATGGTACTCTCCATCTGTGATCGACCCCAACAAGAAACCTGGCAAAATGTGGGGTAATAATACCAATAAATCCAATCGGACCAGCAACTGCAACTGCCCCACCAGACAACAGGACAATAATAAGTAGTACGAATGATTTCATTAAAATCGTTCTTTGTCCAAGTCCTTTCGCAACGTCTTCCCCCATCATTAATGTATTTACTTTCCCTGCCATCATAAGAGATGCGATCCAACCTATTAATAAATATGGGAATACAGATTGTAAAATTTCTAACTTTCTTCCTTGCACAGATCCGGCAAGCCAAAATAATACTTCTTCAAGCGCCTTTTCATTTAAAACAAGTAATCCTTGTGTTAATGATGAAAATAACGCACTAATTGCGACCCCTGCTAATGTTAACTTAAGAGGAGTTGTCCCTTCTTTTCCTAAAGAACTAGAAGCAAATACAAGCACAGCTGCAATTGCTGCCCCTAAAAAGGCAATCCACGTGAAAGCTGATAATGACGTCACGGAAAAGATAACAATTGCTACAACTATGAAGAATGCAGCACCTGAATTTAATCCAATAAAATCTGGAGAAGCAAGTGGATTCTTCGTTAAAGTTTGCATAAGACAACCTGCAATGGCTAAACTAGCTCCAACACTAGCTGCAATTAATGCCCTTGGAAGACGCACATTTTGAATAATAATATGTTCATTGGAACCATTAAAATGGAAAAAAGCATCCAACGCTAATTTCCAACTCGTATTTGTATATCCGAAAATAATACTGCCCCAAATACAAATAATGACTGCAATGATTCCAACAAATAATCCAATCCATTTTGCTCGATTTGTTTTTAATAACATGCAGCGTTTCCCCTTCAATGTATAATGATACGTTGTTAGTTTATTTCAACTTAATTCGCATTGTCAATAAAACTGATAATCATTTTCAGCGATATGTATTGACAACCGAGCAACAAAGTTTTAATATCATGCTTGCTATTGAAAAAAATTCTCAATATGTAGGGGGTACATAATGGATTTCATGCGAAAGAAATCGTTTACAGTATTTGTATTTTTACTAGCCTTTTCATTACTTTTAAGTGCTTGTGGAAAATCAAATACGAAAGAGGAAACAAAAGAAGATACGAAAAAAGAAATGATTACGGTGGAACATGCAATGGGCAAAACAGAAGTTCCTGCTACTCCAAAACGTGTAGTTATTTTAACAAATGAAGGAACTGAAGCTTTACTTGAACTAGGTGTGAAACCAGTTGGAGCTGTAAAATCATGGACTGGTGATCCATGGTATCCACATATTAAAGATAAAATGAAAGATGTAAAAGTTGTTGGTGATGAAGGACAAGTGAACGTGGAAACAATCGCTTCTTTAAAACCAGACTTAATTATCGGTAACAAAATGCGTCACGAAAAAGTGTATGAGCAACTAAAAGCAATTGCACCTACTGTGTTCTCTGAAACGCTTCGTGGCGAATGGAAGGATAACTTCAAATTTTATGCAAAAGCATTAAATAAAGAAAAAGAAGGTCAAAAGCTTTTAGCTGATTACGATAAAAGTATGAAAGATTTAAAAGCTAAATTAGGCGATAAAATAAATCAAGAAATCTCTATGGTTCGCTTCATGCCTGGTGATGTTCGTATTTATCACGGCGATACATTCTCTGGTGTTATTTTAAAAGAACTTGGATTTAAACGTCCTGGGGATCAAAATAAAGATGACTTCGCAGAGCGTAACGTATCTAAAGAACGTATTTCTGCAATGGATGGCGACGTATTATTCTACTTCACATTCGATAAAGGAAACGAGAAAAAAGGTTCTGAATTAGAAAAAGAATATATCAATGATCCACTATTTAAAAATTTAAATGCAGTGAAAAATGGTAAAGCATACAAAGTCGACGATGTTATTTGGAATACAGCTGGCGGTGTAATTGCTGCTAACCTACTATTAGATGATATCGAAAAACGCTTCGTTAAATAATATTTTTCTAACCAGCTCCTCTCCTATGGAGCTGGTTATTTTTCGATTCATTTAAATGTCACATTATTTCATTTTGTATTTTTATTCCCAATATGTTATATTATAAAAGTAAATAGAATATATTTTCTCTATATCAGAATAAATATTTTAATCTAAATTTTCTGATTAATCACTATTTTATGTTCTTTTAGAATTCAATTATTACATTTGAAAACGCTTATCATCTCGTTTTCAGGGCAAAATACAATAACGGTCGAAGAAAAATAGAACTTTTTCAGAAATTTTCTTTCTATTTCCATATAATTCTATTGACTTCTAAATATTTTGTGAATTAAAATTATTACATAAATATCCGTTATACAGGATTAGGGGGAAACAAACATGGATGCAGCTTTAAAATTAGACAAAGCTGGAGAGCAACAATCACCAAAAAAACATCCACCAGGATTATATTTGTTGTTCTTTACAGAGGCATGGGAAAGATTTAGTTATTACGGAATGCGTGGCTTATTAGTTCTTTATTTAACAACGAGCTTAGTAAGCGGCGGTTTAGGATTTGATAAAGCAGTTGCTGTACAAATTTACGGTATTTTCACAATGTTAGTATACTTCACACCAATTATCGGTGGTTGGTTAACTGACCATTTCATTACAAAACGCCATGCCATTACCATTGGTGGTATCATTATGGCACTTGGTAACTTTGTACTATTTTCAATGAACACTAAAACTGGACTATTTTTAGGATTAGGATTATTAGTTATTGGTAACGGATTCTTCAAACCAAATATTTCGACTTTATTAGGTCAATTATATAGCGACAACGATTCTCGTCGTGATAGTGCATTCACTATCTTCTACATGGGAATTAACTTAGGAGCTTTTATCGCTCCATTCATTTGCGGTTATTTCGCAGATTATAAATACGGATTCTTAACAGCTTGTATCGGTATGATCATTGGTCAGATTGCATTTAATACATTAGCACCTCGTTACTTAGGATCAATCGGAACAACTGTTGTCGGTAAAAAGTCTAAAGAAAAAAATGCAAAAGTAATTGAGAAAAAACCTTTAACAGCACAAGAGAAAAAACGTACAGCTGCAATTTTAATTTTAACTTGTTTCGTTGTATTCTTCTGGGCAGGATTTGAACAAGCTGGTAGTTCTTTAACACTTTACACAGATAAGTTCGTGGATCGTACAATTGGTGGATTTACAATTCCAACACCTTGGTTCCAATCTATAAACCCATTGTTCATTATCTTACTAGCATTACCGGTTTCTGCATTATGGATTAAACTTTCAAAAACAAAAAATGGTGACTTAAAAATCCCAACAAAAATGGCATTAGGTATGATTTTACTAGGGGTTGGATATTTAGTTCTAACTTTAGCTGTATTAAAAACTGGTAGCGATGAAGGTAATATTGCAATGAAAGCAAACTTATTCTTCATTATCTTCACTTACATGTTCCATACAATCGGTGAATTATTCTTATCACCAATCGGATTATCTATGGTAAGTGCAATCGCTCCTCTTAAATTAGCATCATTATTAATGGGTGTATGGTTAGCTGGTACTGGCTTCGCAAACTTATTAGCAGGACAATTAGCTGCTTTCACTCAATCTTTAGGATACTTAGAAGTATTCGCAAGCATCGGTATTATCGTAATCGTGCTAGGATTAATACTTCTTATGTTCTCTAAGAAAATTGCACATATGATGGAATAAGAAATAAAAAGACGCTTCTAAAATTAGAAGCGTCTTTTCTATTACTTCTCCTCTAAAGCCGTCACGTTCACGTGAACGCTTTCTCCGGGATTAGATACATCATACACTTGAGCAACTCCACTATGCTCGTCACAGCTCTCAATCCATACTGGTACGCCCTCATATGTAACGTCAATTCTACTTGAAGAAGATAAGATTTGTTTCACACGTTTTACATCCATACTACTATTCCTCCTTTTCCTTACTACACTCCTTTCTATCTTTTCTTTTCCCTTTAGAATATATTCCATAAAACAACATGTTAATTAATAGCCTTTTCTTCTTTACATGTTAACATTTACTCTCATATCACCTTTCTGACAAATAAAAAAAGACGTATATCCCACACGTCTTTTTTCCATAATATTCAAATTTTAAGAAAATAATGTTTTTACAACTTCACTTACTTTATCATTATGAATTTGATAATACACTTCTAGTCCTCGTCTTTCAAAGCGCACTACTTTATTTTGTTTTAATTTCGTTAAATGTTGTGAAACCGTTGATTGCGGAATTTCTAATACTTCCTGTAATTGTGTTACATTACAAGTTCCTCGTTGCATTAGTTCCATTACTAGGCGTAAACGTAACGGATGCGCTAGCGCTCTTAACATTTGTACATCTTCTTCTGAAATACGACATTCGAATTGATTTTGGCTCATAAAGTTCCCCTCATTTTCGTTTTTATTTTCTTTTTATTTATTTATATATCTGTTCTTATATTTCCTGTTACGACATAACTTTATCAACTTATAAAGCCGAAAATTTTTTCCATTTTAACCAACAAAGAACTCAGGAAAAATTCCTTGTTGATTTTGAATATTATACTATATGATATAACGAAAAAGCAAAACAGCGGGCTGCAAATACTTTGCTTGCAAACGTTGTTTTATCAGGCTTTTTGTTATATTTTTATCTCATTGCAACGTGCAGTAATGATATCGTAAAATACCATCTATAATTGATAACCTTTCGTAAAGTAGTTGGAGTATATTTAACCTCTTTGTTACACTAAAAGGAATTTTCAGTAAAAAAAGATACCGTAACATTAAAAATTAACTTATTGCTTTTTAATTCGTATTTAATAGCTTGAACTGTGACGGAATACTTCCTATTAAATGCATTCACTGTCCCCTTTCGGACTTGATCAAATAGGACAAGCTACACCAACCTAGCAAATCTGTATCCTTCCCTATTCGATACAAAGACGGCTTCTACTATAGAGCTGTAAGATCAATAATAAAAGAAAACAATATGTAAATAATTTATCTAGCGCGCTCAAATCTATTTGAGCGCGCTTTTTGTCTACTTTATGAACAAAGCATCCCTTTTAACACTATTATGGAATAATTATACTTTTTTACGTTGACAATAGTGTTGAAGGAGAATATACTAAGCATGTAAGTTGATTGTGAATAGTTTCACAAATAATGTGAATTTCTTCACATAAAATAGATAGGAGTTGTCATTATTATGAGTACTTGGACACAAATTTATGACCCACTAGACAATATTTGGTTATCTGCACTAATCGCAGCACTACCAATTTTCTGCTTCATCATTTGTTTAATGGGACTAAAAATGAAAAGTTATATCGCTGGTCTTTACAGTGTGATCGTCGCTATTATTCTTGCTATATTCGTTTATAAAATGCCAGCAACAGTAGCTGTAGCATCTGCCGGATTCGGTGTTTTATCTGGATTTTATCCAATTTGTACTATCGTTATCGCAGCAATTTTCCTTTATAAATTAACTGTTAAAACAGAGCAATTCAATGTCATTCGTGATAGTATTTCAAGCATTACAAATGACCAACGTTTACAAGTATTATTAATCGCTTATTCTTTCGGTGCTTTCTTAGAAGGCGCAGCTGGGTTAGGGGTTCCAGTTGCTATTACAGCTGCATTACTTGTAGGTATGGGCTTTAATCCATTAAAAGCAGCAGGTATTTGTTTAGTAGCAAACATCGCTGGTGGTGCTATGGGTGCTATGGGTATCCCAGTTACAGTACCAGCACAATTAACTGAGCTAGACGCATTAACTATCGGTCGTCAAACTGTTCTTATTTTACCATTCATTAGTATTGTTTTACCTTTCCTACTTGTTTCAATGGTGGATGGAATTAAAGGTATTAAAGAAACTTGGCAAGGTATTCTTGTAAGTGGTGTTTCTTTCGCAATTACTCAGTTCGTCGTAACTTATTTCTTAGGTGCAGAACTTACTAATATTTTCGCAGCCGTTGTAAGTATGGTCTCTCTTGCATTATTCTTACGTGTTTGGCAGCCAAAATCTTCTGCTAAAGAAGAAAAACAAGAAGAAAAAGGATCTCATACATTCAATCAAATTTTATATGCTTGGTCTCCATTCGTATTCTTAACTGCATTCGTAACAATCTTTAATTTAAAACCAATTAAAGCTTTATTTGCTCCGGATGGCGCACTAGCAAACTTAGTATTTAACATTCAGTTCCCTGGTCTTCATAATGCTGTTATGAAAACTACACCAATTACAAAAGCTGATACACCTTTCGCAGCTGTTTTCAAGTTTGATGTATTCTCTTCTACAACTACTGCAATTGTATTAGCAATTATCGTTTCACTTATCGTTTACCGCGTAAAAGGTAAAATGATTAAAGAACTAATAGTTGAAACAATGAAAGAACTAAAAGCTCCAGTATATACAATTTGTAGCGTTATCGCTTTAGCTTACGTAGAGAACTACTCTGGTATGTCATCTACACTTGGACTTGCATTCTCTTCTACTGGTAATGCATTCCCAGTTCTTTCTCCAATCTTAGGATGGATTGGCGTATTCATTACAGGATCAGTAGTATCAAGTGGTTCATTATTCGCACCGCTTCAAGCAGTAACTGCAGATCAATTAAACATCGTTCCTTCTACACTCGTTGCTTTAAACGTAGTAGGTGGTACAATGGCGAAAATGGTTTCACCACAATCTGTAGCAGTTGCTTGTGCAGCAGTTGGACTAGTTGGTCAAGAATCTGCCTTATTTAAAACAGCAATGAAATACAGTTTAATCTTCTTAGCTGTTATTAGCTTACTTCAATTAAACGCTGTATTTAATATTTTTTAAAAATTAAAATAAATCACAATAAAAAAGGAAAAAGTCCCGTTACAAATCGAGATTTTTTCCTTTTTTCAATTTCCTAATAAATCATTTTCTTTATATTGAGCATAAAATTTTTGTATCTACATTGTTAAAAGACAAATATAAAACTGATAGAAGAGTGAATAATAAACTAATTTGTGCAAGGATCAAACTAGAAAACAGCTCTTTTTCTTCAATCTAAATAATTCTGTGTAGGCTTTAATTTCTACACCCTAAATAATATAAAAATTAATTCTGATTCCCCCACTAGTACGCCCCATTTCCTTAGAATTTTATCTTATGCAATATATTCTCTCTTCACTTAGAATACTTAAACCACAAATGATTTTAAACAAACAATTTTATATGTATTATTTCCTTCCAAATCTAAATCGAATATCTTTTTCATACTCAATGCATAGATTAATATTCTTCAAAATATATTCCCTCTTGAATCCATAATCTATTCCTTTAATAACAATAACTCTTACACAACAAGACATTTTTAATATATTTATTTTTATATAATAAAAATAAATAATTAGATACAAATAACAAATATTACTTAATATTACATTTATAGTTGACTGAATACATTACAAGTAATATCCTTATATATAAATATAAATAAAGGGGGAGTCATCTTGAAAAGGTATTTTATTAGTTTAATAGCAACACTATTTATAGTGTGCGGTTTCAATTCATCTATTTTCGCGGAAGAGAATCGAATTGATTATTCATCACTATATAATCAAGCTATACAAGAAGGTGTTCTAGATAGAAATACTGTATCCTTAGAGCAATGGACACAACAAAATAAAGAAGAGTTTTATCCTGTATATGTAGAGGGTATTCAAGAAAAAGTGTTTGATCAGCCATTAACGTATGCAGAATGGTTAAAATTAAACAATTATGGACAAGCTCCTAAAACTAACTCAGATACATTAGAAGATGTAACATTACAGTATGCAACATGGAAAGGTGTTTCGATAAAAGCGGGAGATATTTTTATCACAAACGCCGCTATGTCTAAAGGGATTTTAGGTCATGCAGCTATTGCAAATGGGGATAATTATATTTTAGATATGCCTGGTTATGGCGAGGGCAATAGACAATCACGTGCCACAGATTGGTTAAACGAGTACTCACAAAATGGTCGCTGGATTAAAGTATATCGGGTTAAAGATCAAGCATTAGCTAGACAAGTCGCTAGCTATGCCGATAGAAACTTTTACTCTAGTACAGGAAGTGCTACTAGAAACATTAAGTTAGACTATAACCTGAGTCCACATTTATACTCAAAGAATCCTACATATTGTTCTAAGTTGGTTTTCCAAGCATACTATTATGGATCAGGTTCAAAACCTGTAATGAAATCTCCAAGTGGATATGTTCTTCCATATGGTTTAGTTGACACTTTTAATGACTCATATAAGCCATCATTAGTAAAGCAATTTAATGGTTGAATTTAGGAGGGAAGGAAGATTGAATAAAAAATTGATTATATTAATCTCAATTCTAATTCCTATCGTTTTAGTTACTGTATACATTTTATTTACTAAAGAGCAAGCGAAAAAAAGTATTTATAACTATATATCAAAACAAGGAATTGAGGAAAAACAATTAAAATACGTCGATTTTAAAAAAGATTTTAAGCGCGGCGGATATAACTTGTTTACGTACGTGAATGATGAAAAAGAAAATATTCACTATGTATATCATTATCAAGATGGGAAAATAACTTTCTCCGCTTATCTCAACGACCCAGATTATATTAAAGAGAAAGCTTGGGGGGGAAATAGGTTAACTGCTGAGGAATTAAGCATGCTAAAACATCCTCCATTAAAATAGTTCTTTAATCCATTCAAAAAACGTCTTTTTATAAGACGTTTTTTCTTGTTATATTGCTGTTCGTCTTATATAACTCAAAAATCCTCTCAACATGAAGTAAATTTGAATAGTGATATAAAAACACCTCCTGAATTCGCATACTACGTATGCAAATTCAATGGAGGTGTTTTTTCACATTACATCTTCTTATTCTTTAATAAAGAAGCACCAGCAATTTCAGGGTGTGTCATTTCGAATGGATCTAAAATAATATCCAATTCTTCTTCTGTCAGTACACCATGTTCTAAACATAACTCCCTAACAGATTTTCCTGTTTCAATCGCTTCACGCGCAATACGAGATGCTGCTTCATAACCAATATGAGGGTTAACTGCCGTAATAATTCCAACACTTTTCTCAACATATTGCTTCAGCAATTCTTCATTTGCTGTAATTCCTTTAATACAATATTCACGGAATACACGGAATCCGTTATTCATAATACTAATAGATTGAATTAAATTAAATACGAGTACAGGCTCCATTACGTTTAACTCTAATTGTCCTGCTTCTGATGCTAAACAAATTGTATGATCATTACCAATTACTTGGAAAGCAACTTGATTAATTACTTCTGCCATAACAGGATTTACTTTCCCTGGCATAATAGATGAACCAGGTTGACGAGCTGGCAATTGAATTTCCGCCAATCCAACACGTGGACCAGATGCCATAATACGAAGGTCATTCGCAATTTTAGACATATTCATCATACATACTTTTAATGCCGCAGATACTTCTGTGTATGCATCTGTGTTTTGCGTTGCATCAACTAAATGCTCTGCACCAACAAGTGGGAATCCGCTAAATGTTCTCAAGTGTTTAACCACTTGTTCAATGTACATAGGGTTTGCATTTAATCCCGTACCAACAGCTGTCGCCCCCATGTTCACTTCATATAAATGTTGGCGAGATTGTTTAATTCTCTTTATATCACGCTCAAGCACGCGGCTATACGCTTCGAATTCTTGTCCAAGACGAATCGGAACAGCATCTTGTAAATGTGTACGCCCCATTTTAATAACGTGATCGAACTCTTTTGCTTTTGCACGGAAAGCTGCATGAAGTTCTTCCATTGTAATAAGAAGTTCTTCTAACATCATAAGAGTTGCAATATGAATTCCCGTTGGAAACGCATCATTCGTCGATTGAGCCATGTTCACATGCGTGTTTGGACTAATCTTTGCATACTCTCCTTTTTCATATCCCATACGTTCTAACGCTCGATTAGCAATTACTTCATTTGTATTCATATTAATAGAAGTTCCAGCACCGCCTTGGATTGGGTCCACGATAAATTGATCATGGAATTTTCCATCAACAATTTCTTGCGCTGCTTCTGCAATTTCATGTCCAATGTCTTTCGCTAAGTAACCAGTATCCATATTTGCAAGTGCCGCCGCTTTTTTCACAATTGCCATTGCCGTAATGAGTGACGGATGAATGCGATATCCTGTAATCGGGAAGTTCTCAACAGCACGTAATGTTTGTACCCCATAATAAGCTACACTCGGTACTTGCTTTTCACCTAAAAAATCTTTTTCTATACGTATATCCTTCGTTGCTATCATTTTCATCACCTATACTTTTCATTCTAAATCCTTATCTAAAAAATTCGCCATCTAAAAATACGAGTATCATGCAGAAGAATTTTTCAGTATCCACCTTCACTATATAGCACCTTTTTTGAAAGCGCAAACATTTATTTTTCTATATATACCCTTTATAAAGTTAAACTGTAATCAGTGAGGTTTTTGTTCATCACCCACTGATTATCAGCTCTCACCAATCGGGCTTTTACGGGCAACCCGATCCCCACCTATCTTTTTCACTTTCGCTGAATTTTGAGGTGGGGTCTTACTGTCCGTTAATGCGCGAAAAAAATTTACAGAAAATCATTCTTCTACCTTCTTGACTTCCACTCGTTTAATTTGATGCATATCCTTTTCAAGAACTTTAAAAGAAAAGCCGGATTTTTCAATAATATCTCCTTCAGCAACGATTTGCTTTTGTACCATAATCCAGCCACCAATTGTATCTACATCATCAGCGATTAAGTGAATGCCAAATAAATCATTCACTTCACTAATAAGTACTTTTCCTTCTACAATTTTACACCCTTCACTTATATGCTCTATAGGCGGGTGTTCATCTTCATCGTATTCATCTCGGATTTCTCCAACAATTTCTTCTAAAATATCTTCCAGTGTAACAATCCCAGCTGTACCACCATATTCATCATATAATACAGCTAATGGAATGTGTTTTCTTTGCATTTGTAATAGTAAATCATGAATTGGAATATTTTCTAACACTTCAATGACTGGTCTTGTATATGGCGTAATCGAACACTCCTCCTCTCGATTACCATCCATATAATGAATAAATAAATCCTTTACATTAACCATCCCAATGATTTCATCTTTATCTTCCCCAAATACAGGATACCTCGTATATTTTTCTTGTGCGATTATTTTAATATGTGTTTCAAATGGTTCGTCCTCATATAAACCTACAACTTCCGTACGAGGTACCATAATTTCCTTTGCGACTCTATTATCGAATTCAAAAATATTATTTACATATTTAAATTCCCTTTGATTAATCTCTCCGCTCTCATAACTCTCTGATAAGATTAATCGTAATTCTTCCTCCGAATGAGCAACTTCATGTTCAGAAGCCGGATGTAATCCAAATAACCCTGTCACAAGCCTTGCAGAACCATTTAAAGCCCAAATAAACGGATACATTACTCGGTAAAAGTAAATAATTGGCTTCGATAATAATAAGCTTACTTGCTCTGCCCTTTGTATAGCGAGCGTCTTCGGAGCAAGTTCACCAATAACAACATGTAAAAACGTAATCACTGCAAAGGCAATAATAAATGAAACTGTACTTGCAATTGCAGGAGATAAATGTAGTTTTAAAAACAACGGCTCGAGTAAATGTTTTATAGTTGGCTCTCCTAACCACCCAAGCCCTAAAGCAGTAATTGTAATACCTAACTGACATGCTGATAAATATTCATCTAAATTCGAAGTTACTTTTTTAGCTGCCAATGCTCCACGTCGTTTTTCACTAACGAGTTGGTCAATACGACTGCTACGCACCTTAATAATTGCAAACTCAACAGCTACAAAAAAACCTGTTAATGCAATAAGGATGGCGACCATCAATAATTTTATAATATCCACATATACCCTTTAGCTTTATTAGCTAAAGTTACACCTCCTTTAAAAAAGAAGTTTCACTTTAGTTTCTTCATTTACACAAAAGCAACCCTATATAAAATTCACCAATTTCAAACCTCATACAATTCTAAAGGTAGCCCATCAGGGTCTTGGAAAAAGACGAATTTTTTTCCGGTTATTTCATCCATACGTATCAATTCAGTCTCAACACCACATTGATTTAAATGTTTCACAGCTTCTTCAATATTTGTAACAGCAAACGCTAAATGTCTAAGACCAGCCGCTTCTGGGAAGCTTGGACGATTAGGCGGACTTGGAAATGAAAATAATTCAATTTGATACTCTTCCCCTACACATAAATCTAACTTATAAGAATCCCGTTCCTTTCTATATACTTCATTTATCGCTTTAAAGCCTAATGTTCGAGTATAAAAATCCTTTGACACTTCATAATTCGAACAAATAATTGCAACATGGTGCACTCTACATATATTCATGCTCTCTCTATTCCTTTCTTTACCAAAGATGCATATTCTCCCTTGAAATGAAAAACATATATAGCAGAATATCTCTTTTAGGGGGCTTACTATGAAATTTATTACTTTTTTCGTGGGACTTATCGTTGTTTTCTTCCTTGCTTATATTGCTAGCAACAATAAGAAACATATTAAATTTAAACCAATTTTCATCATGCTTATTATACAATTGATTTTAACCTATTTATTATTAAATACAGAAATTGGTCTCATACTTATTCGGGTCATTTCCAGTCTGTTTACAAAGCTACTCGAGTATGCTGCTGATGGTATAAACTTCGTATTTGGCGGTCTTGCCAATAAAGGTGAAATGTCATTTTTCCTTACTGTATTATTACCAATTGTCTTCATTTCTGTCTTAATTGGTATATTACAACATTTCAAAATACTACCATTTTTTATTCATTGGATCGGTTACTTCCTGAGCAAAATAAATGGTCTTGGGAAATTAGAATCTTACAACGCTATCGCCTCTGCCATTGTTGGCCAATCAGAAGTTTTTATTACGGTTAAAAAACAATTAGCCCAAATTCCAAAACACCGTCTTTATACACTTTGTGCTTCTGCCATGTCAACCGTATCTATGTCTATCGTAGGTGCCTATATGACAATGATCGAACCTAAATATGTAGTAACCGCACTCGTTCTCAATTTATTTAGTGGTTTTATTATCATACTCATCATTAATCCTTACGATGTTAAAGATAACGAAGATATTTTAGAAATTAAAGGCGAAAAGCAAAGCTTTTTTGAAATGCTTGGAGAATACATTCTAGATGGCTTTCGCGTAGCTATTGTTGTCGGCGCTATGCTCATCGGATTCGTCGCATTAATTAGTTGCATTAATGACCTATTCCTTATTGTTTTTGGAATTACTTTCCAGAAATTAATCGGCTACGTATTTGCGCCTGTTGCATTCCTTATTGGTGTACCAAGTTCTGAAATTGTCACAGCTGGTAGCATTATGGCAACGAAGCTTGTAACGAACGAGTTTGTAGCAATGATGGACCTTAGTAAAATTTCTAATAGCCTTTCTCCTCGTACAGTTGGTATTATTTCTGTTTTCCTCGTCTCTTTTGCCAATTTTTCTTCTATAGGCATTATTTCAGGTGCGGTAAAAGGATTAAACGAAGAACAAGGAAACGTCGTTGCCAGATTTGGCCTTAAATTACTATATGGAGCTACTCTCGTTAGCATTTTATCTGCAATTATCGTAAGCATTATGTTGTAATCAGGTAAAATTTTATCATTTTCTTATCCCTATCTTTTGTATACAATAACGAATAGATGTCTTATAAAGTGAAACTTTAATCAAAGTGTGGCTATTCCCACTCCGATTATTAGTTGAACCAATCAGGTATTTACGGACAGTTATCTCTCACCTAACTTCATTGTATCCACTGGACTTTGAGGCGAGAGTTTTACTGCCCGTTAATACGGGATAAATAATCAAGACATCTATTTTTTATACATGTACAATCGCTTTTATTTAGCGTACAATATTTTTTATGTGTTTGAATGCGCTTCTAGATGTATACACTTTGATAGTTTTAAAGGAGAAAAAATGATGAAATCCGATATGAACAAAGATACTCGAGCCAAAAAAGGACGCTCAAAGAAAAAACGCCTACTTTGGTTCCTTCTTATTCCATTACTGATTATAGCACTAGGAGCAGGAGGCTACTCCTTCCATATATACAGTAAAGCGAAGTCTGTGTTAAGTAATGCCTATTCCGAACTGGGCCGCGGGGATAAATCCAGCAAACGTGAAAAAGCCGTGAAACCTATGACTGACAATATTTCCGTACTTATTATGGGTGTTGATGAAAGTGATATTAGGGACAAAAACTACGGAAAAGCAACTCGTACAGATGCGCTATTACTTGCAACAATTAATAAAAACGATAAATCTGTTAAGCTTGTTAGTATTCCACGTGACTCACGTGTCTACATTAAATCACGTGAGAAATACGATAAAATTACACATGCACACGTATTCGGTGGTGTGGATAGCACAATTGATACCGTAGAGAACTTTTTAGATGTTCCAGTTGACTACTATGTAAAATTCAACTTTAAATCATTTATCAAAATTGTTGATTCCCTTGGTGGTATTACTGTCGATGTTCCAGTTGAGTTTACAGAACAAAATAGTAAAGATGAAGCAGATGCAATTCACCTGAAAAAAGGACGTCAACATTTAAATGGCGAAGAGGCATTGGCGCTAGCTAGAACTCGTCATATCGATAGTGACTATATGCGTGGTCAACGACAACAGCTTGTTTTAGAAGCTATCGCTCAAAAAGCACTATCTCTTAATTCCATTAATAAGATCGGTGGTCTATTAGACGCTGTTGATAAAGACTTAAAAACAAATTTAACTTTTGATGATATGATGACAATTGCCAAAAATTCAATGGATTCCAATTTAAAAATGGACAAAATGCAAGTTGAAGGTACTGATAAATATATAAGTGGTATTTATTATTACGTTCCAAACGAAAAAAGCGTCAATAATATTTCGATAACACTACAAGAACATCTCGGTG
The DNA here is from genome assembly GCF_018332475.1 of Bacillus sanguinis. Classification (GTDB taxonomy): domain Bacteria; phylum Bacillota; class Bacilli; order Bacillales; family Bacillaceae_G; genus Bacillus_A; species Bacillus_A sanguinis. The sequence continues at coordinate 25,280 of NZ_BOQB01000036.1, forward strand.
TTACGAATAAAAATGAACATAAAAAATTATAATAAAAAGGCTGCTAGATCTTTCTAGACAGCCTTTTTGTTATAATTTTCAACATATTTCTCGTACATATTGTGACAAAAAGAGACAATTATTACACCAGTGTAACATTTTTTATAAAAACATTACACGCATAGTGAAAATAATAGTATACTAGTACGTACATAATGTTATTTTCATCATTTTTATACAAAAAATGTAATACATATATTTATACAAAAATTTCTGGGGGGAAATAAATGAAGCTAAGTAAAATACTGATCGGTTCTGCAATTACTGGAGGCATATTACTTTGTGTAGGCGGTGTTAGCGGATATCAATATGTATCCAAACTAAATAATCAATTAGATACTACTGCATTACCAAATACTACATTTGAAGGTATTTCTCTCGGTGGAAAAAATAAAAAAGATATTCAAGCTATTATTAATCAAAAAACAACTGAATTAGACCAAAAATCTCTTACTTACATATTCCAAAATGATAAGCAAACTTACACATGGAAAGATTTAGGGGTAAATTATAAAGAAAAAGATATTATCGACAAGATTTTTAAAGAACAAGAAGGCAACGCAATGAATCGTTACAAAATGCGAAAGCAAGCTGAAAACGGTGAATTAAAACGTGACTACAAATTAACACCTCAATTAAATACAACTACCTATGAAAGCTTTATGAAGGATAAATATAATGAAACATTAAAAAATCCTGTTAATGCTGAATTAAGTATTGAAGGCACTACAGTAAATATTAGCCAAAGTCAAAATGGAGAAAAGATCGATAAAGGAAAGTTAAGTGATTTAACGAAACAGGCAATTAATTCTGGCACATCTGATGTTACATTACCAGTTACGCTATTAAAACCTGAACGTTCTACAGAAGATATACAGAAAATGGGGATTAAAGAAGTAATCGCTGAATATTCGACTCCAATGGCTGGTCGTAATGGAAATCAATCCTTTAACGTAAATAAGTCAGCTAATACTTTAAGTGGAGTTATTGTCGCACCTGATGAAACATTTAGTTTTAATGGCCGCGTCGGTGTAACGGATGCTGCTCATGGTTATAAATCCGCTGCTGTATTTTCACAAGGTAAAGTTATACAAAGTGCAGGCGGAGGCGTTTGCCAAGTTAGTAGTACTTTATATAGCGCAGCTTTAAGAGCAGATTTAGGAATTGTTTCTCGAAGCAATCATTCTATGCCAGTAAATTATTTACCACTTGGGCAAGATGCAGCAGTGGCAGATTATGGTCCGGATTTGAAATTTAAAAACAATACAGGCAATCATATTTATATTCAAGCTTTTTCAAATGGAGGTAGTATTACTACACGCATCTTCGGTACAAATACTGGTAAAAATGTTGAAGTTTCTTCTCAAGTAATTAGTAGAACTGGTGATAAAATAACAGCGGTTACGTATAAAAAAGTAACACAAAACGGTGAAGTAATATCGAATGGGCAAATTTCAAAAAGCGTATATAAAAGTGCTCCAACACAATAAAAAACTATCAAATGGATAAATTGTAAAAATAAAAAAGGCGTGATCTACTCACGCCTTTTTCTTTTGCAATAATATTAAAAAGGTTGCAAGATGGTCTTTCGTTTCTTCTAACGACCACATGCGATTTCCTTGCTTCGCAGCTAATACGCACGCCTCTTCCCAAGCATCCTTTTTCTTCATATATAATAATTCATCGCGTAATTTCAAAACAATTTCTTCGTCTTCTTGCTCTATAAACTCTTCCATCACACCTACTATTTCATCTTCATGAACACTTAACGTACAGTACGATTTAAGAAAGTATTGTAATGTTGTATACATATGTACTCCCCTTTCTTATTTGTCAGATGGATAAGAAGTAATGATCTTATATCCTAAATCCCCTGACTTATCTCTCGCTAAAACCGTAACAGTTTTTACTAACTTGTCTTTTACATTCATATTTTTCTTTATTACCGTTTTTCCAACCGGGAATGAATGAGTTGTATTTAATACGAGACGAGCCTCTTTAGAATTTTCCAACCAACCTTGAATTTCCTTATCATGCTGCTTCAAACTATCTTTTACAGCTTTCGTCGCCGTTTCCTTATCATAGTATGTACTTGCCGCTGATACTTTATCTGTCTTCAAGCGATTCTTCAAATCCTCTTCTGATTTTCCTACATGTCTTTCAATCGTATGACCATTTTTAGGTGGTCCTTCCATTTCATCTAAAATATTATCACTAATTTTTTCTACTGATGTCGATTGATTCCCTGTTTGTTTCTCTGTTTTTTGTTCTTTTCCTGCACATCCACTTAAGATCAGCATTAGTGCCAATAAACTACTCAAGAAAAGACTACTTATTCGTTTCATCATATCACCTCTTTCATGATTATTATCGTAACTTACCTAAAAGTCAATTTCACAACGAAAAAACATACACATTTTTTAAATTCCTCACCTATTTTGCCATATTATCACCCGATTTTCATAAAATCGATATTTTATCCCCTTTCATAAATATACCCCTATGTTTTTCTGATTATTTCCTGAGTTAAACCACCCCTGAAACCACTGAATAAACCCTATATTTAAAGGGTTTATTCAGTGGTTTATTGAAAAGTAAAATATACCCCTTGTCTCATATACCTAATACCCTTATACGGTATATAGACGGTGTTTTATCTACGTTTTCTACATTATGTAAATTTGCACTTGCCTATACAATGGAAATATGGTGTAATGCAAAAAAAGATAAAGGATTTTAAACAATGGCTGAAACAATTCAAAACTTCTTAACAGAATATTATTCAATTGCAATTCCACTTAGTATCTTAATTAACATCGTCATTAGTCTTTTAGGTATTATCCCTAGTATTTTTTTAACCGCTATTAACATACAGCTCTTTGGCGTAACGAACGGAACCATTATTTCGATCACAGGTGAGGCCTTAGGGGCTATTATCTCGTTTTATATTTATCGTATAGGCCTTCAAAAGTTCACTCACGATAAAGTAAATAAGTACCCAACGGTAGAGCGTCTTCTTTATGTACAAGGTAGAGAGGCCTTTCTACTCGTTCTATCGTTTCGATTCATACCTTTCATCCCATCAAGTATCGTTACTTTATTTGCCGCTCTAGGTAAAATGTCATTACTCTCTTTCAGTATTGCCAGTACAATAGGTAAAATACCGGCTTTGCTAATCGAAGTATATTCGGCTTACCATGTCATGAATGGAACGAATGAAGCGAAGTGGATTGTAACAATCGCAGGGTGTGTTGGATTGTTTTATTTGTGGAAGAGATGGAGAAAAAAATAAAGAAGGAGCCTATGCTCCTTCTTTATTTTTGAGATATTTTATTAATAATAGTCTCTTAAATCCTTAGTTTACACCAACAGCACTATATGATTGCTTCACTGCTGCTACTTCTGCAGAATTAGCACCATATAAATCAGCTGCAGCTTGTACTAAACCAGCACGAGCTTGACTAAACGTAGTAGATTGAGTGAAATATTGCGTGTTTGCACGGTAATAAATCGCTCCTACCTTATCTTTACCAATACCACTTACAGTAACACCGTAATGTGTACCACCATTCGCTAATAAATAAGCTGCTTTGTTAATAATACCGCTATTCGTATGAACGCCGCCGTTATCACCAGTGCCTGTGTAACGCTTAGAATAATGATCTGGATCACCATATTTTGTTGGGTCACTCATAGAGCGAAGTGCATCTCCAGCTTTACCAGGCGTGTAAATATCTTCACCAATTTCCCAATCAGGGTTACGGTTATCATAATACTCTACTAATGTACCAAATACATCTGAGATAGCTTCATTTAATGCTCCTGATTCATTTTGATAAATTAAATCTGAGCTATATTCCGTAACAGCATGCGTTAATTCATGGCCAATTACATCAATTCCACCAGACAATGAAGTGAATGTTACACCATCACCATCTCCGTATACCATTTGAGAGCCATTCCAGAACGCATTATTATATCTACTTCCATAATGAACTGTTGATTTTAATGGTGCTCCTGCATCATTAATAGAGTTTCGATTAAATGTAGCTTTATAGTAATCATATGTTCTACCAGCATAGTAGTGAGCATCTACTGCCGCTGCATCATACGCTGCATTGAAAACATTATCCGCATCTACCCATAACGTTCCTGGTAATGTTGAGCGGTTTTTCGCATCATATGTGAAAATCGTTGCTCCGCGCGTATTATCTTGTAAGTAGTAAGATGAGCCAGATAGTGTTGTATTAAGCGACTTCGTATCTCCTAATACACCTTTACCAGTTCCTACTTTATTTGTTCCTGTTACAGTTGGCTTTGCTTCCTGTTTAGGTGCCTCTTGCTTAACTGGTGATTTATCTTCATTTGCTACATGATCAAGTTTATTATATTTATTTAATACTTTACCGCTGTCTGCTTCAATGAAATAGTAGTAGTTTCCTGGGCTTGGCTCTAAGAAGTTTAGATTTACAACGTATGCATATGTTGTTTCTTCACCATTTTGATATACATATAAGTCCGCTTTTGGTTCTACCTCATATTTCGGTGTAACACCTAAATCTTTTTGCGCAATTTCAATTGCTTTTGCGCCTTCAATCTTATTTTTATTTTTCAACTTTTCTTTTTTGTCTAAATCAGGTGCAACTGTTCCAGACAATACTTTTAAAGAACCATCTTTACTTACGTGAGCTACTTGCGTAGAACCCCATACAGGTACTCCTTCGTAAACTTGTTGCAAACGTAATACTGTTGAATCAGTTACAGCATCTTTCTTCGCTTGTTTCACTTTGAAAGAATCTTGCGCACTCTTTTCCCCTAACTTATAATCACCTTTTGCTGCATTTAAGTAATCAAACACAACAGATTCTGCTTTCTTACCAGTTGCTTCAGTTAAATCCCCAGAAACAAACTCCGGTGACTGCACCGTCTCATTATACTTCTTCGTAGAGAGCACATTTTTAGAATCTGCAAATGCAGAGCCTGTCCCTCCAAACGTTGTAACTGCCATTCCTGTCGCTAACACTAACGCTAAACTTTTCTTTTTCATGAACCTTCCCCCTAATAAAAAATTTTTTTGAAAAAGAGTAGTTTCATATTAGCATTATGTTTCCACTATTAATATACTAAAAATTCAATTAATTTTTTTCTCAAGTTTTGTAGAATTTTGAGGAACAAATATTGAAAAACCCCTTTCCGATTGGAAAGGGGTTTTTATTAAGAATTTATTACTTCTATTACTTCTTTAGCTTGACCATACATATCTCCAGTCCAAGCATATTGAGGTTCTAATACTACTAATATAGCCACTAATGCTAATGCACCAAAAATCATTTTTTTCATATTCATCTTCCTCCCTTTTCTTCTAATAAATTAATAGTTAGTCTATAATATCGATTACTTTCCTGGAATTCTAATACTTCCTCATGATATTTTGCTAATTCTAAATATACCTTTTTTAAATCTTTTTTATTTTCCTCTTGCTTAAAAAATGTTAAAGCTTCTGTTTCTAAAAACTTTTTATACACCCCCTTCTCTTCAAAATATTTATATTGAAGTATTAAAAGTGTATATAACATACTTTTATACTTCTCATCTCTTTTCGCAACTTCTATCCCTTTATTAATCCACTCTTTTACTTCTTCAAATTCCTTCAATTCAATACATTGCAATGCAATCTCATATACAGCATCAATGTAATCTAAATCTTCTTCCTTCTTGTATTGTAAACATTGTAAATAATACTCTTTCGCTTTTGCATAATCCTTTAAATGGTAATGTAAATACCCCATGTTATTTAGAGCAATCGCTGTTATGTTATCTTTATCCGCAAAAGAATTAGCCTCTCTTAAAATATTTCTATAAATCCCCAAAGCCTCGTTATATTGTTTTTTCTGTATATAACTTAACCCTATCAATAACTGGCAATTAATCACATGACGAAATTTATATTCATTCTTAAAGCCTTCCATAGCTAAATGAGCAAAATGTAAAGCCATATGTTCTATTTCTAATTCATTATAAACGAGAGCTAAATTATAATAGATTCCAGTTTCATAATAGCCTTGTTCTTTCGCCATCACTTCAGTTTGAACTAAATAATCTAAGGCCGTTTTATATTTATGCTGTAAAAAATAATATAGACCTTTACTATACGTATATAATAGTTTCTGAAATGGCGAATACTTTTTGTACATCTTTTTTAATCTCTCTAATTCTTCTTCAACAGCAGGAAAATCTCGTTTCATAATTAAATAACGAGTATAAAGCAGTTTATAATAATTTATAATTTCAAAATCCAAAACATGCTTCACTTCACCTTGCAACTCTTCATATATGCGTTCTACTTGTGGCTTGTCCAAATGAACTAATGCATTTAACCAGTCATCCAGCTTCCCCTTCACATCTTCTTCTACATCTCTCAAATCCGTCACGGCAATTTCTAATCTTGCGCAGAGCAATTGTAGAATTTCTTCTGATGCTTCGATCTTTCCGTTTTCGATTTTACTTAAGTATGAGACAGAACAAATGCCCTGACATAATTCTTCTTGTGTCATTTTTTGCTGTAGCCGTTTATAAAAGACTTGTTTGCCTATTTTTTCTAATGTTTGTTGCATTGTCCTCCTCCATTCTCATTACCCCCATTACTCTAATAATACATAAAATCTTGAGAAATATAAATTGATAAATGTTAATTTTCTAAAAAATATGCAATATTTCATTTTTTTACCTCTTGACTATACTTTCATATCCATTCTTTGCTACGAGCGATGAAAAATTGGTATACTATAACCAAATTATGGAGGTGTTTTCGCGATGACTTATTATAAAGACGATAGCTATGCCTTACATACAGATTTATATCAAATTAATATGGCTTATACATATTGGAAAGATGGTATTCATAATCGCCGCTCGGTGTTTGATTTATACTTTCGAAAGCTTCCATTCGAGAACGGTTATGCTGTTTTTGCTGGCCTTGAAAAGATTGTAGAGTACATAGAAAACTTCAGTTTTACGGAAAGCGATATCGCTTATTTAGCAGAATTACAATTCGAAGAAGAATTCCTTCAGTATTTACAAAATATGAAATTTACCGGGACGGTTCGAAGTATGCAAGAAGGTGAAGTTGTATTTAATAACGAGCCTTTATTACGTGTTGATGCACCGCTCGGCGAAGCACAAATTATTGAAACTGCCCTGTTAAACATTGTGAATTACCAAACATTAATTGCAACAAAAGCTACTCGTATGAAGCACGCTGCAAATAATGACGAACTTTTAGAATTCGGTACAAGACGTGCTCACGAGTTCGATGCTGCTCTTTGGGGCACACGCGCTGCCTTTATTGGTGGTTTCTCATCTACGAGTAACGTACGGGCCGGGAAGCGCTTCGGAATACCCGTAGCCGGCACACACGCTCACTCTTTCGTTCAAGCGTATCGCGACGAATATGTCGCGTTTAAGAAATACGCTGAAACTCATAAAAAATGCGTCTTCCTCGTTGATACATACGACACTTTAAAATCAGGTGTTCCAAATGCGATTCGCGTCGCGAAAGAGTTTGGAGATCGTATCGATTTTTACGGCATTCGCCTTGATAGTGGTGATATGGCTTATTTATCTAAAAAGGCAAGAAAACTATTAGATGAGGCTGGATTTACACATACAAAAATTATTGCTTCTAGCGATTTAGATGAGTACACAATTATGCACTTGAAATCTCAAGGCGCAAAAATTGATGTATGGGGCGTTGGAACAAAATTAATTACATCCTTTGAACAACCAGCGTTAGGGGCTGTGTATAAGCTAGTTGCGATTGAAGATACTGATGGAAAATTAAATGATACAATTAAAATTTCATCTAATCCTGAAAAAATTACCACTCCAGGACTGAAACGAATTTATCGCATTATCAATCGAGTTAACAATCATGCAGAAGGTGATTATATTGCATTAGATTCTGAAGATCCAGGAAAAGAAGAACGTTTAAAAATGTTTCATCCTGTTCACACGTATATAAGCAAATTTGTAACAAACTTTGAAGCTCGCGAACTGCATAAAGACATTTTCGTTAACGGTGAAAGAACATATGAACTACCAGACATATTAGATATTCAAAAATACAATGAACAGAGTCTCGCACTATTTTGGGAAGAGTATATGAGAACTTTAAATCCCGAAGAGTACCCTGTCGACTTAAGTCAAGAATGCTGGGATCATAAAATGAATTACATTCAAACTGTTCGAGAACAAGTTGAAAAAAACATACAAAAGTAAACAGAGAAGTTTCTCCTTCTCTGTTTTTTTCAATACTATATGGATATTTGTAAAAAATATATTAAAATAATAAGATGAATGTTTTTTATTTGTAAATTTTAATATTATACTATTCAAAAATAAAATAATATTTGATATTATTTTATTGAATCAATTTCAACAAAATCACTAATAAAAAAGAGGACGCAGGTTGCGTCCTCTTTTTTATAAATCCTTCACTCGTAATACACGCATTGCATTTAACACTGCAAGTAGTGTCACACCAACATCTGAGAAGACAGCTTCCCACATTGTTGCAATACCAAACGCACCAAGTAATAAAACTAATCCTTTTACACCTAATGCAAAGATGATATTCTGCCATACAATGCGTCGTGTGCGTTTTGCAATGTTTAAGGCTGTTGCAATTTTTGAAGGCTCATCAGTCATAATAACAATGTCTGCCGCCTCAATCGCTGCATCTGATCCTAAACCACCCATCGCAATACCAACATCTGCTCTTGCTAATACCGGTGTGTCATTAATACCATCACCAACGAAAGCAACTTTTTCTTTTCCGTGCTTCGCCGCATCAATTTTTTCAATCTCTTCTACTTTTTGTTGCGGTAATAGTTCTGCGTGAACTTCATCTAAACCTAATTCTTTACCAACAGCTTCACCGACTAGCTTTGCATCACCAGTTAACATGACCGTCTTCTTAATACCTAGTTCTTTTAATTTTTGAATTGCTTGTTTTGAATCTTCTTTTACCTCATCAGAGATAACAATATAACCTGCATATTCCCCATCTACAGCAACATGAACTAATGTACCTACCGTTTCTGGTTGCTTAAATGTAATGTTTTCTTTTCTCATTAATTTAGCATTACCTGCAAAAATTTTTTTTCCTTGTACTTTGACGACTGTACCGTGACCAGAAATTTCGTTATAATCATCGATTATTTTTTCATCAATTGATTCTCCATATGCCTTTCTAATCGATTGTGCAATTGGATGGTTAGAATACACTTCAGCAAATGCTGCATACTCTAATAATTCTTCATTTGTAATACCTTCGCTTGGTTCCATTTTTGTAACTTTGAAGACACCTTTTGTTAATGTTCCTGTTTTATCAAAAACAATATATTTTACATCATTTAAAGCTTCTAAATAGTTACTTCCTTTTATTAACACACCGCTTTTAGATGCACCACCAATTCCTCCAAAGAATCCAAGAGGTATAGATACAACTAACGCACATGGACAAGAGATTACTAAGAACACTAAAGCTCTATAAATCCATTCTGAGAATGTAGCTCCTTCTAAAATAAGTGGTGGAATAAACGCCATAATCGCTGCTGTAATAACTACAACTGGGGTGTAGTAACGCGCGAACTTCGTAATAAAGTTTTCTGTTGGCGCTTTTTTACTGCTTGCATTTTGAACTAAATCTAAAATTTTTGATACAGTTGATTCACCAAATTCTTTTGTAACTTCAATTGTTAATACACCATTTTGGTTCACAAAACCACTTAATACATCATTTCCAACTTCAACTTCACGTGGTACAGATTCACCAGTCAATGCTGAAGTATCTACCATTGATGTTCCTTCAACTACTTTTCCGTCTAATGGTACTTTCTCACCAGGCTTCACAATAATATAATCGCCGATTTGTACATCTTCTGGTGATACTTGTTTTGTTTCATTTCCAACCTTCACATTCGCGTAATCAGGACGGATATCCATTAATGAAGTAATTGATTTTCGAGAACGGTTTACCGCAATACTTTGGAATAGTTCCCCTACTTGATAGAATAGCATTACCGCAACAGCTTCTGAATATTGTTGAATCGCGAAAGCTCCTAGTGTTGCGATTGCCATTAAGAAGTTCTCATCGAAGACTTGGCCACGAGTTATGTTTCTTACCGCTCTCCAAACGATATCTCCACCTATTAATAAATATGCAAGGACGAATAGCGTAATTGTTATCATTTGTGGTAAGCCAGCTAATGCAGCAATTGCTGTCAAAATTCCGCCGACCACTAATCGTCCTACCATCTTTTTCACATTTGCTTCACCATGGTCGTGACTATGTCCGTGGTCATGACCACCTTTTTCTTCACGAACAACTTTCACATCGGGTTCTAACTTTTGTACGATATTTGTTATATTTGCTACAGTTGCTTCTAATTCTCTTTTATTCGCAACTTCAACTCTTAATTTCTTTGATACGAAATCAACAGTTGCTGCTGAAACAGTGGGCATTTCTTTCACTTTATTTTCAATCTTCATCGCACAGTTCGCACAATCTAAACCTTCTAATATAAATACTTCTTTTGCAACTTTATTTTTTTGTTCTTCTTGTACTTTAATGTGCGGTTCTAATTTTGTAACGAGTTGTTTTGCTTCTGTAACAATTTCACTTTCTTTATTTTGTGCCGTTTCTAAAACCATTGTTTTTGTCGCGAAATTTACAGAGCAAGAGTTTACTCCTTCTATATTCCCAACGCCTTTTTCAATTTTCATTGCACAGTTCGCACAATCTAAACCTTCTAACACCAGTTTCTTTTTCACTAATGCTTCAGCCATCGTTCTCCCTCCTCACGTTCTTTTTTATTCTTCCTCATTTACGTGTTCAAACGCTTGCTCGAAGATATGAATTACGTGCTGGTCAGCTAACGAATAATAAACGACCTTTCCTTCTTTACGATTCTTTACCAGCTTCGCTTGCTTTAATACACGAAGCTGATGTGAAATAGATGATTGTGTCATTCCTAATAAATAAGCTAAATCACAAACGCACATTTCAGCTTCAAATAATGCATGTAATATTCTCGTCCGTGTACGATCTCCTAATACTTTAAATAATTCTGCTACTTTACTTAAACTTTCATCAGTTGGAATTGTTTGTTTTACTTGATCAACAACTTCTTCATGAATTATCGTTTGAGAACATGTCTCTTGTGGTGTTTCTACTTTATTTCCAGCCATTATAGCTCACCTCTTCATTTGAACATATGAACAATCATTCATATATCTTATACTCTTATTATATGAGCGTCTATTCATATGTGTCAATGAAATCTGAAATATTTTTCATGAACATTCCGTTCACATTTAAAAAAGATCTATCCATATTTTCCGCATCCATTACATTCTCATACAAGAAAAGATGTACATTTTGCACAAAAGAAAAAAGCCTTGCGCGTTCCCTAGACGCACAAGGCTTACTTATACTTATATCCCTTTTAATTAGCTGTTAATTAGCTTGTTCTAAATTATCCTGCGAACTTCCATCGTCTTTTAAATGACTATGTTTTTTCGAATAAACAAAGTATACAACTACTCCAATTGCTAACCAAACACCGAAGTAGATCCATGTTGTTAATGGTAGGTTAAACATTAAGAATAGACAACATGCGATTGAAATAATAGGTAGCGTTGGTACAAGCGGTACCACAAAGCCACGTTGTAAATTCGGATGTGTTTTACGAAGAATAATAACCGTCACACCAACCATCGCAAATGTTAACAATGCTCCAATATTCGCTAAATTCGACAATTCTTTTAAATCGACAAATCCAGCAATTAAAGCACTACCAATACCTGTTAACCAAGTTGAGAATACTGGCGCTTCTGTTTTCTTATTAATTTTCGCAAATGATTTTGGTAATAAACCATCACGGCTCATCGCGAAGAATACACGTGTTGTTGCATAAATGTAAGCAAAGATTACAGCCATAATACCAATTACAGCTCCAACTGCGATTACACCTGCTACTTTATCTTGTCCTACAACTTCTAACACATATGCCATAGCTTCTGGTACATCTAATTCTTTATAAGAAACCATACCTGTCATAACAAGACAAACTACAACATAAATGATTGTACAAATAATTAACGAAGCAATAATACCAATCGGTAAATCACGTTGTGGATTTTTTACTTCTTCAGCAGAAGTTGCTAATGCATCAAATCCTAAGAAAGCAAAGAATACTGCTGCCCCTCCGGCAAAGACTCCACTAACACCGTATGGCATAAATGGTGTCCAGTTTTCTGGTTGTACGTAAAACGCACCAACTGCAATGAATAAAACAACAATACCAATTTTAATTAATACCATTATGTTATTCACACGCTTACTTTCTTTCGTACCTCTTGATAGTAACCAAGTTAAAACTAATGTAATGATGATTGCTGGTAAATTCACGATACCACCTTGTGATGGAATCTTTAACAACTCTGTCGGAATTTCTAATCCAAATCCACTCACTAAGTTATTGAAATAACCTGTCCATCCACCAGCTACTGCGGCAGTTGTTACGACATATACGGATAGTAATGTCCATCCCATTAAGTGGGCAATAAACTCACCAATTGTCGCATATGAATATGTGTACACACTACCTGAAACCGGCAGTGTAGATGCAACTTCTGCATAACATAACGCTGCAAATCCACAAACAATCGCTGCAATCATGAATGAAAAAATAACTGCTGGACCAGCATCTCTTGCTGCTACTAATCCTGTTAATACTAGAACTCCTGTACCGATTATCGCACCAATCCCTAGCATTGTTAGGTCAAATGCCCCTAGCGTTTTCGTTAAAGTTTTACTTTTACTTTCCCCTAACAATTGCGTAACGGATTTCTTTTTAAATAGGTTGGCCACGATGTATGCCCCCTTTTGCCAAGAAGAGCTAAGAGATATTCACTCTTAGCTCTTATCATGTTGGTTTATATATTGTTCGATTTTGTTTTGTATAATGCTTCTATTAGCAAGATACTGTTTCTGCTTCTAATAATTCTTTAGCACCTTTGTACTCTACACCGTGAGCTTCTGCAACTGCTTCGAATGTTACATAGCCATCTAATGTATTAATACCTTTTAGTAATGCAGAGTTGCCTAGGCAAGCTTCCTTGTAGCCTTTGTTAGCAATTTGTACTGCATATGGTACTGTTACGTTTGTTAATGCAAGAGTTGATGTACGTGGAACCGCACCTGGCATGTTTGCAACTGCATAATGAACAACGCCGTGTTTTTCGTAAGTTGGGTTATCATGAGTTGTAATACGGTCAGTTGTTTCGAAAATACCACCTTGGTCAATCGCGATATCTACAACAACAGAACCTGGTTCCATTGATTGAATCATTTCTTCTGTTACAAGTTTTGGCGCTTTTGCACCTGGGATTAATACTGCACCGATTACAAGATCAGACTCTTTTACAGCTTCTGCAATATTGTAAGGATTAGACATTAAAGTTTTTACTTGGTTTCCGAAAATGTCATCTAATTGACGAAGACGTTCTGCACTTAAGTCGATGATTGTTACATCCGCACCTAGTCCAACTGCAATTTTAGCAGCATTTGTACCAGCTTGTCCACCACCGATGATTGTTACTTTACCACGTTTAACCCCTGGAACACCTGCAAGTAAGATACCTTTACCGCCTTTGTTTTTCTCAAGGAATTGTGCACCAATTTGTGCAGCCATACGACCAGCTACTTCACTCATAGGTGCAAGTAATGGTAGAGAACGGTTTTCTAATTGTACTGTTTCATATGCAATCGCAACAACTTTCTTCTCGATTAACGCTTTTGTTAATTCTGGTTCTGGAGCTAAGTGTAAGTATGTGAATAAGATCAAACCTTCGCTGAAGTGTTTGTATTCGCTTTCAATTGGTTCCTTAACTTTCATAACCATTTCCATGTTCCAAGCTTCTTCAGCTGTATCAACGATTTTTGCTCCCGCTTCAACATACTGAGCATCTGTGAAACCAGATCCTAAACCTGCACCCTTTTGAATGAATACTTCGTGATTGTTACGAATTAAATGTACAACACCTGCTGGTGTCATTGCCACACGGTTTTCGTTGTTTTTAATTTCTGCTGGTACCCCAATACGCATAATGAAATGCCCCCTTATAATTAACAGAAAAAAGAAAGTCTTTTTTCTTTTTGTAATAATTAATAACTTATGTCCTTATTCTAGCATAACTTAAAAGTTATGAAAACGCTAACATATCATTTTTTTAAAGTTTATATATTTAGAATAGTGTAAATATATGGAACATTGATTCTATTAGCATCTTCGTTACATTTCATTATCTATTACTCTATTTTTATTATACTCCTTAAAAATAAGCAGCAATCATTTATTATTCGACAATAATGTAACAATGTAAGAAATCCCATTGACGCCGTATACATATACAGTTATTAATTTGCACATTACTTTAGGGATATATTCTTTTCATAAAAAAAACAGCTGCGGGCATTTAGCCAGCAGCTGGATAACTTATAAATAACTTGGAAAATAAATCATCTGTTGTTTCAGTAATTTTATCAAACAGATCACTTTCTTCCTCTTCTTGCTCTTTTAACATCTTAATTGTTTCACGTGCATCTTCAGGATAATCGGTAATGATACCATCTACGTTTAATTTATAATATCCCTTTAAACTTTCCATATCATTTACCGTCCATACGTAAATTGGCTTGTTTAACTTCCTTGCTTCTTTTACTAATTTCTTATTTAGCATGTATTCTTCTGCTACATAAAAATCAGCCTTCACATTCTTTAAGTGAGCTCTACTTGCATACAGTATATATCCTACTTTTATATTTGGATTTGCACGCTTAAATTCTTTTATAAGCGGATAGTGTAACGTTTGAATGACACATTGCTTTTCAAATTCATTATCTTTAATCGTTTTTAATACTTTGTTTACGAAATCTTTTTCGCCCCCATGAAGCTTCACTTCAATATTGAGTTTGATTTTTCCTTTTGCCAGCTTAATAATCTCATCAAGTGTACTTATTTTTCCTGAAAACCCATCTTGACTAAGAGTAAGTTGTCTTAACTCGTCCATCGTTAAATCTGATACATGAACATTAGCATTAGCAAGGCGTTTCAACTTCAAATCATGTATAACTGCTAATTCACCGTCTTTTGTTTGCAGTACATCAATTTCAGCGTAGTCTGCTTTCGCATCAATAGCGCCTTGCAAAGCTTCTTTTGTATTCTCTACACCTTTTGAAATATAACCACGATGAGCCATAATAATTGGTTCTTTATACGTGTTTGTAATAAAGGTCACAATGAAGGCAACAACCATTCCGGCCGTAATAATTCCTACAATATATACGCCAATAAATTTCCAACGATGTTTTTGGAAGAAACATTTATCTGCTTTCGTTTTCGAATAATCTAATCCTTCTTCTAATAAAACATCTTCAACCGGAACCTTTTGTAAATACAATCTCGTAATCGCCATAATATAAAATGGTGTCACGATAAAGCTAAATAAATACAATGTACTCGTTAGAAATACAGAAATTGTTGATTCCGCTAATAATGCAAATGTCCCTTTCGGGTTTGTAAATTCATAAACACCCCATAGACATAATAAATATATTCCTAAAAATAGGACATAGACAATTCCTATTGAAATAAAAAATCCTACTAAAAAGAATAGTACTTTAAAAAAGCTTTCTTTTACTAACTTTGCACTTTTACGTGCTGCCACGCGAAATGGCTTTTGTTCTAAAACAACAATAGGTAGAACAAAAATCCAGCGAAGGTTCAAATACGCAACTACAGCAAAGAATGTGTAATAACCCACTTGTCCCATCGTTGTCTTAAACAGTTCTCCCGTAATGAAGTTAGGAATTTGAATTTGCGGGATTAATGCTGTTTCATATCCCATATTTAGAAGAGGTAATAATACGACAGCATATAAAATAAATCCCGGTAAGCAATATGTGAAAAGAGTAGGTAAATACGTTACTGTTTTATACAAAATTGGACGTAATCTCACCTTTTGCCTTTTATGAGCAAAGTACGAAATAATAATAAGCACCGCAAATTCCGTAAAGATAAGAAACAGAGCTAACAATGATAAAATTACGATTGCCACAATGCCGTATGGCGTCTTTAAAAATGCTAATAATTCATCATTCGTCGCATTTGCATAACCACCAAAATACAATAACTTATTAAAAATGATCCCAAATAGCGGGACAAATACAATCGCTGCTAATAATTTATAAGCGAGTTGAAAGGTTAATACATTCCAAAAAGCAAATTTAACCGTTTGAAAGGAATGTCCCATTACTCCTGGTATAGATAGTCTTTTACGGTGTTGCATATATTCCTCCACATTCTAAAACGATATTTGAGATGGATTCCATATTTCCATTTCTAACCCATCTTTTTAATAATAATATATTCCGCTTAACATGAACACTCTTATACATACAATGAAAAAAGTGATGGTTACTCCCCATCACTTTTTTCATTTACTCTATTTTTTCTCTAACCCTTGTCCAAATGCTTTCAAGAAGCTAAAACCGAATGTAATGGCTCTATTGATATCTGGATCTTTTAACACTTTAAAGAAATCCATCACTTTTGTTTTTTTTCCACTATTTAATTCATCTGTAGCAAATTGCAATCCAGCAACTAAACTCGATGTGATTTGCTTTGTTACTTCTGGGTCAACTGCGGATAGCGCTTCCCCTGCCCCCATCATATTATTGAGTGCATTTTTAACTGGTTCACGATTTAATTGCTCCACAGCGATTTTTGAAACATCTTCCTTCGCAGCAAGTAAACTAATCGCCGCATCTAATATACCAGCCTTTTGCAACTGTGCTAAAAGCTGCATTGCTTCTTCTACTGCTTCACGATTATTAGATAGCTCATTTAGAAGTTCATCTGCTACTTGCTGTTTCTGTTCTTCCTCTGTTACAACTTTCTTTTTAATTAACGTAATTTCTTTCGCCACTATCTCCGCCCCCTAGTCCACAAGTGATACGTATTGTTTTCTTTGCCACTTTTGCTCGATTTCAACACCATTTTGCGGATTGCGCTTTTTATCTCGCGGGTTTGAAGATGGTAACGGACGATTTCCTTTTTCACGTAATACACGCATTTTCACCATCGTTTGTTTATACGCTGGTGTACACGTATACAGGTCTGTTGCCGTCCCAGTTAAAATATTAATCGCTTCTTCATTTATCGTTGCATGCATCGGTAAATATAGCTCTTTCCCCGTTACACGATCAGTAATAAGCGCTTGTACTTTAATCTTTCCAAATGGTGATGCTAATTCTACAAGACCACCATCTTTCACATTGCGCTCTAGGGCAAGTTCAGGCGAAATTTCAACGAATACTTCAGATACTTTAGATAAAATACCAGCCGACTTATTCGTCATATTCCCTTCATGGAAATGTTCTAGCATACGACCATTATTTAAAAGTAAATCATACTCATCTGGCGCTACAACCGGTGGTACCCATTCATCTAATGATAAGCGAGCAAGTTTATCTGGGAAGTTAAATCCATCTACATATAATAACGGTGTATCGCTACCATCATGACTACCCCAACATAAACTATTCCATCCTTCTAAACGGTCGTACGTTGCTTGAGAATATAACGGTGCAAGTGATGCTATTTCGTCCATAATTTCACTTGGACTTTCATAATTCCAATCCCCGCCTAGTGCACGAGCAACTTTTTGTAATATCCACCAGTCTGGTTTTGAATCCCCAAGTGGTTTCAATACTTCGTATAATCTTTGAATACGGCGCTCTGTATTCGTAAATGTTCCTTCTTTTTCTAAACTTGGTGCCGCTGGTAAAATAACATCGGCAAAACGAGCTGTTTTTGATAAGAACATATCTTGAACAACAAGGAAATCTAAATTAGCTAAAATATGTTGCACATGGTTCGCATTTGAATCGACTAAAGCCATTTCTTCACCCATGACATACATACCGCGTAGTTTTCCTTCTTCCGCTGCAAGTAACATTGCAATATTATTTAATCCTGGTGCTTTCGGAATCGTTGTACCGTATGCTTTTTCAAATTTCGCACGAAGCGTATCATCTGATACTGCTTGATAACCAGGAAGCCAGTTTGGTAATGTTGCCATATCACAAGCACCTTGTACGTTATTATGTCCACGTAATGGATATGCACCTGCACCAGGACGACGATAGTTACCCGTAACAAGCAGTAAATTTGAAATGGCAGCGGACGTTGTACTTCCTCCTGTATTTTGAGTCACACCCATTCCCCAAAGTACACACGTACCATCTGCTTCATATACCATACGAGCCATTTCTTTCAGATTCTCTTTCGAAATCCCCGTAATTTCTTCTGTATAATCAAGCGTATACTTTTCTAACATTTTGCTATATTCATCAAAGTTCTTCACATTTTCAGCTAAAAACTTTTTATCATGCCAATCTTGATCAATAATATATTTCGTAATACCAGCAAGCCATACGTAATCCGTACCTTGGCGCGGGTGAATAAATAAATCTGCACGCTCTGCCATTTCATGTTTACGAAGGTCTGCTACAATCAGTTTTTGCTCGTGTAATTTATGAGCACGTTTTACACGCGTCGCGAGTACAGGATGTCCTTCTGTTGGATTCGCACCAACGATAATGACAAGGCCTGCTTCAGCTATATCTTTCACTGTTCCAGCATCCCCACCCATACCAACAGTTTTAAATAAACCGTCTGTTGCTGGAGATTGGCAATAACGCGAGCAGTTATCTACATTATTTGTTCCATATATTTGTCGGGCTAGTTTTTGCATAAGATAATTTTCTTCATTCGTTACTTTCGAAGAAGAAATAAATCCAAATGCATCGCTACCGTATTCAGTTTTAATATGCTGCATGTTAGAAGCAACAACTTCTAATGCTTCTTCCCATGAAGCTTCAACAAACATATCTCCTTGGCGAATTAATGGCTTCGTAATGCGATCTTCACTGTTTACAAAGTCCCATCCAAATTTACCTTTTACACATGTGGAAATACCATTAACCGGCGCATCTGAAACAGGTTGCACTTTTAATATATGGCGATCTTTCGTCCATACTTCGAAGGAACAACCGACACCACAAAATGTACAAACGGTTTTTGTTTTATTAACTTTCGTCTTACGCATCGCAGCCTCTACTTCTGAAACCGCTAAAATACTACTATATCCAGGCTCTACATCCTTTACAAAATCAATCATCGGATCTAACACATCTGGTTTTAATCCTGTCATGAACCCAGCTTCGCCTAACATTGATTTTTCCATTAACGCATTACATGGACATACTGTTACACATTGCCCACAACTTACACAAGATGAGTCATTTATACCTACACCATGATCCCATATAACACGTGGACGATCTAAGTTCCAGTCTATCGATATCGTTTCATTAACCTGTAAGTTTTGACATACTTCTACACACTGTCCACAAGCAATACATTGATTTGGATCATACCGATAAAACGGATGTGACATATCCACTTCACAAGCACTTACTTTCGGCTCATACGGATATTTCTGTTCTTCAATTCCCATCATATGTACTGTGTTATGGACTTTACAGTTACCATTATTGTTATCACAAACGGTACAATACAATAAATGATTCTCTAATATTCGATCCATTGCCTCAGTTTGTGCCTCTTTTGCACGCTTGGACTGTCTTTCGATATGCATACCATTCTCTAATTTCGTTGAACAAGCACGCAATAACTTCCCATTTACTTCTACAATACACGTATCACAAGTTTGAATTGGATCTACTTCTGGTACATGACAAATTTGAGGATGTTCCAAATTACTCTCGTTAAATAATTGTAGTATCGTCTTTTCACCCGATATGGAAAATTCTTTACCATCCACGGTTACACGGACTGTCTGTTCTGCCATAGTTTCCCCTCTCCTTACAACCAACTGTACAACACAATTATGAATCCGTTTTCAAAATTGCATTACTGTACATATTTTTGAAACGCTCTGTCCAAATACTTTTCTTATGAAGTCGATTCTAGATGTTATAAGGTATAACTACGAAAGCTTAAAAATATCACTATTCTACAGTTCTATTATATCGTACATATACAATAATAACCAAAATAATCTGTAATCTTCTTGCTAATAGATGTTTTTATTTCCCCATTGTTTTATGATAAATATGGGAGAGAAATACATATAAAAGGGGAATTTAATATGGGGCTTACGCAAGAGACTTATACAATTGTACGCTATCAATCTGGTACATTTTCAAAACAACTTGATGAGATTGTTACAGAATCTCCTATTACTATTAAATTAAACGGTGAGGAATATGTAACAGTTGTATGCACACCAAATTACATTGAAGATATGGTAATTGGTTTTTTAATTTCTGAGGGGATTATTTCATCCTATAAAGATGTTGAAGAACTATGGGTTCAAAAAGATAACGGAATTGTCCATGTAACCTCATCAAAAGTAAATCCGCTCTATCAAACTTTATATAATAAGCGTTACATCACTTCTTGCTGTGGAAAAGGTAGACAAGGTTTTATTTTCGTTAACGATGCAGCAAAAGCAAAAGATTTACATGATATACACGTGAAAATTACTCCTGAAGAATGCTTTCATTTAATGAATACTTTACAACAATCTTCCACTACCTTTCGCCAAACTGGCGGTGTTCACAATACTGCGCTATGTGATCGAAATAATATCCTTATATCAAGAATGGATATCGGAAGACATAATGCATTAGATAAAATATATGGCCATTGTTTGCGTAACGATATATCTGTTAAAGGAAAAATCATCGCATTTAGCGGGCGTATTTCATCCGAAATTTTACTCAAAGTTTCAAAAATAGGATGTGAAATTGTTCTATCTAAATCCGCTCCAACAAAATTAGCATTGCAACTCGCGCATGATTTAGGCATTACAGTCGTAGGATTTATTAGAAATGAATCTTGCAATATTTACACACATCCGCATAGAATTGATGGTTATCAATTGAATAACTAAAATAACTCCTCAATTGAGGAGTTATTTTAGTTATAAAAATGTAATATATTAAACACTTGAATAGTTAATAAAGTTAATATATAATTTCATTACATATTAAAAACAAAACATTATAGCATATATCTTTTCATTCTTTTACAAATTAAAAGAGACTGCTAACAAAACGCATACACAAACTTATAAAAGTAATCGATTTATTTTATTTGAAATCGACCAAGGAGGTAACAACTATGGAAATTCGCTTATTAACGACAGAGGATGCAGAAATATATTTAAAAGTTTGTATGGAAGGTTTAACGAAGAACCCGGAAGCTTTTAGCTCTTCTTATGAAGATGTTCTGAAACATGAGGATCCTGTGGCTGCTATGGCAAAACGATTAAGCAATCCGGATAAGTATACTCTCGGGGTCTTCAAAGATAACGATTTAATCGGCATTGCTACTTTAGAAACAAAGCCTTTCATTAAACAAGAACATAAAGCAAAAATCGGTTCCGTTTTTGTTTCCCCTAAAGCGCGTGGCCTTGGGGCAGGACGAGCTCTCATTAAAGCAATTATTGAAAACGCTGATAAATTACATGTAGAACAACTTATGCTCGATGTCGTAGTTGGTAACGCTGGTGCCAAAAAATTATATGAATCATTAGGTTTCCAAACTTACGGCGTACAAGAGCGTTCATTAAAACATAACGGTCAATATTGGGACGAGGAACATATGGTTCTGTTCTTAAATGATTAATACTTCAATATCGTTTTTTAAAAGCATCTTCTTATTAAGAAAGGTGCTTTTTTCATTACAACAATGTAATCTTCATGTCACCTTTATCGATCGTACCAAACCTTTCCATTCATTATACTAAAAGTATAAAGTGAGGCACCAATTATGAAACGAACGTATAGCATTCAATTGATAGGTAGAGGAGAATGTGACATGAAACAAAACAAACGAGCTATGCTTTTAATATTTACTACAGCAATTGTAACTTCTGGATTAGCAATTTTACCTTGGTTTATTATATAGAACGATTCCCCTAATAATGAAAAAAGCTTATTGCTTCTTAAGAAGCAATAAGCTTTTTTATATTATAAAATTCCCAAAATTTTATTTACACAACTTATAATAATAACCATAGATACGGCAATGCACATGACAACCGTATTACGATCTTGCTTTTCTTTTTTTGAAATTTCTTCTTTTGGATTCATGTGTATGATCTCCTTTTAAAAAAAGTGTGAGATAGGAAATTTTTCTTATCCGATGCGAGGTGAATACGAAAACCCTCTCTATCTCACATACACAATAGAATGGAATTGTCATTTTATAAATAAAATGACATGACGTTATGTCGCAACATAGGGTATTTTGTGTCGCTACGTTTTCTATTATAAAAAATAGTTGTGCAAAACTAGTGCATTTTTTATGTCAATTACTCTGAGCGAAAAATAACTCTTCCACTCAATCACATAAAAAGAGTTTTTTATTATTTTCATGTAAACTATACAAGTAGAATGAACAGTTTGGGGTGCACAAGATTATGGTTAAAATTTTATTAGTAGACGATGAAGAACGCATGTTACGATTATTAGATCTGTTCTTAAGTCCTCGTGGCTATTTTTGTATGAAAGCTACCTCTGGCCTTGAAGCATTAAAGTTAATAGAACAAAAAGACTTCGATATTATTTTGTTAGATGTTATGATGCCGAATATGGATGGCTGGGATACTTGCTATCAAATCCGTCAAATTTCCAACGTTCCAATCATCATGCTAACAGCTCGTAATCAAAATTACGATATGGTGAAAGGCCTCACTATGGGCGCGGATGACTATATTACAAAACCATTTGATGAGCATGTATTAGTTGCACGAATTGAGGCTATATTACGCCGTACAAAGAAGGATGGATTTGTTAGCTTCAATGGTATTGAGTGGGATAAAACAAAACATACTGTCACAGTATATGATGAAAAAATTTCACTAACTCCTATCGAATTTTCGTTACTTGGACTATTTTTGCAAAATACAAACCGTGCTTATAGCCGAGATGATTTAATCGAAAAAATTTGGGGTTACGAAACAGACATTGAATATAGAACAATCGATTCACATATTCGCAATATCCGTGATAAATTACGCAAAAAAGAATTTCCTGTTGAAAATTACTTAGAAACTGTCTATAAAGTCGGATATAAATGGAAAAGTGAATAATTACTTCGGTCAGTGAGCAATAGTATATCACTGACCCTTTATCCCGCTTTAATGGGCAGTAAGACCCCCACCTCAAAATGCAGCGAAAGCAAAGAAGTTAGGTGGGGATCAACTGCCCATAAAAGTCCGATTGGTGAGGGCTAATAATCAGTGGGGGATGAAGAAAACCCCCACTGATTAAAGTTTCACTTTATATGAAATAAGGTATGGTGAGAAAATGAGTAAACTTTCCCTTAAAATTGGGACATACTTTTTAATATTAGCTTTATGTATTGAAACAATTGCTTTCGTATCTTTTTACAAAAGCATTTCAACAATGCGGATTGAGGAAGAAACACTTGCTCTTTTAGAAAAAGGTAATCGCTATAGTAACAAAATTACACAACGCGCAAAGTGGAGTGCCATTGCTAAAGAAAAGAAACACGTCGGACGCACTGAATACAATAAAAATCCTAACCGTCCTGTGTATCCAGAGTTCGATATCGCGGATGAAGCTGAACACTTAGTAGAATCAGAATTAATTGCCAACTCTGATATAGCTATCATAATAACGGACAATAATGGCAAAATCATTTCCACTTCAGAACCCGTAACAAAAGCAATGCAAAAACAACTTACATGTAAAACAGAACCTATTCCAGCAAACGGATTGGTTGTCGAAAAGAACTGGAAAAAATCAAAATTCATCACAACGGTATGCCCACTTAACACAGCAGAGTTTCAAGGAAAGTTATATATGTTATTAAAAACATCTTTCTTAGAAAATATGTTACTTAAACTCATGAAGCAATTTCTTATCATTAGTGTTTTGACAGTTATTTTAACGACTATTTCTGTCTTTGTTTTTTCTCGTGTTATTACAGAACCGCTTATAAAAATGAAGAGGGCAACAGAAAAAATGTCAAAATTAAATAAACCAATTCAATTAGGTATTAAACGGAATGATGAACTTGGAAGCTTGGCAAAAACAATTGAAGATTTATCCAGCGAACTGACTTATATGAAAAAAGAACGCAATGAATTTCTCGCTAGTGTTGCCCATGAACTATTAACTCCATTGACCTATATGAAAGGTTATGCGAAGGTAGCAAAAAGGGACTCTTTAACGAAAGAAGAGCGTGAAGAATACTTACAAATCATTGAGGATCAAACAGATAGTGTGACTGATCTCGTCCAAGATTTATTTATGCTGGTGCAATTAGAACAACACCAGTTTGTTATCAAAAAACAAAAAGTGATTCTTAGGCCATTTTTAGAACGAATGGTTGAAAAAACAAAAACAACATTAACAAATAAACAAATGCAACTCCATGTATATTGCAAAGATAATTTAGAAGTTTGCATAGACGAAAGACGTATGGAACAAGTTATGTTAAATTTATTACACAATGCTTATCAACATTCGCCAGAAAACACATCTATTACGATACGTGTACTCACGGAAACAAATTCTTTTACAATAAGTGTAGACGATGAAGGAGAAGGTATTCCTGAAGAAGATATCCCGCATATTTTTGATCGTTTTTATCGTGTTGATAAATCTAGAACGAGGGCTACTGGCGGAAAAGGTATTGGGCTAGCTGTTGCAAAAGAAATTGTAGAATTGCATAACGGTTCCATTCTAGTAACAAGCCAAATAGGAGTAGGAACAAACTTTATAATTGAGCTACCTTTTGAATAAGATGCGTGTGAAAACACCAGTAGTAGTAAACACTACTGGTGTTATTTTGTTCATAAAATGAGCTCATATAAGCTAAGCTTTTGAAATTATTCTTATTTCAATATAAAATAAAGGTACATTTGCAAAGATTTGGAGGGTGATATAATTGGATATCCATGTATTAACAAAAGACGAAGCGGAAATTTACTTAGAACTTCGTGTAGAAGGATTAAAGCAAAACCCTGAAGCTTTCAGCTCTTCTTATGAAGATATTATTAATAAAGAGTGTGCGATTGAATATAAAGCACAAAAATTAGCACAAGATGAAAACTATACGCTAGGTGCATTTAAAGATGGACAATTAATCGGGGTTGCGACACTGGAAACGAAACCATATGTAAAACAAGAACATAAAGCTAAAATCGGTTCTGTATATGTGTCTCCAAAAGCACGCGGGCTTGGAGCAGGAAAAGCACTTATTAAAGAATGTCTTGAACTTGCTAAATCTTTAGAGGTAGAACAAGTTATGCTTGATGTTGTTGTTGGCAACGATGGAGCAAAAAAACTTTATGAATCATTAGGATTTAAAACATTCGGTGTACAAGAACGTTCATTAAAATATAACGGACAATATTGGGACGAAGAGCATATGGTCTTATTCTTAGATGAAAATAAATAGTAAAAAACATCCTCTCATGTATGAGGATGTTTTTTACTATT
>NZ_BOQB01000037.1 GCF_018332475.1 Bacillus sanguinis
CATTACACTCATCGATCTTTATTCTAGTTAACATAACGTTTATTTTTAACATAAAAAAATCTCCCTCACCTTCAGGAAGATTTTTTAGCTTGCTAGTATTTCATTTATATCTTTTTAGTAGCAATCCCAGTTGTAAATAACATTGGAAAAATCTAGATTTAACAAATCTTCTTTTTTTATAAAGAAATTAGCAACACCAGAATCTCCCCACATAATATTTAATGAATCGTCTGTATCGATTTGCAGTAATAATATATCATGTTGTTGGTATTTTTCTTCCCATTCCCTTGGATCTGTCTGTGTGAAAAATGGATAACCACCAATTTTATGCCCTTGATCTTTACATAAGTCATCATACAGTTCGCCTAATTCTGTATTATTTTCTTCATCAATAATTTCTTCCCAATCAATTTCCTCACTAAACATCTTTTCGAATCGATAATCCCTTGGTGTTACTGGTTGATAACCTAATTCAAACTTCAATTTCGCTGCTTCAGGTATGATAAAGTCCTCTAATTCTAAAGCGTTTAAATAACTAAAATCAGTAATAACCTTATTTAAATCTTCTATAATTGTAGAATGATAAATAATTCGAAAGTCTTTTTGGGTTGTTGGATGATCAAAATCTGCACCGTAAAGTTCATCATCAGCACTTACGAAAAACTGTAACATTCCCTCTTGAGGCATATATTCAACATGCGGCATTTCTTCAAAGTTTAGCTGCGCAAGTAACATCATAGGTTGTCCATTTGAATCTTTAGGATGCTCTTGATCTATAGGTAAATACGGATACCCACCAAACTTACTCTCAAAAAGCGTTGTCTCTACTAATGTTCCAGACACGTTTATATACGGTTTCACACTTTCTTCTAAAATAGTACGATACTGCTCTAGTTCTTTCGGAATTTGAAGTTGATACGTATTTTTCATCACATTTGCCTCCCTTTAATAATGAATTGAAAATGCCTTACTTAATTATATAGCAAGAGATATCTTTATTAAAAATTGTTAAAAGTCCGTTTTCACCCTCGTTTTTTGCGCACTTGGTGGACAAAGTAGGTTATGTTCTAAAACTTTTTTATTAATAGTTCGAATTAAATCCGCTGCTTCTGCAGTATTTGTATTTTCTTTTAGTTTTT
Organism: Bacillus sanguinis; assembly: GCF_018332475.1. Lineage (GTDB taxonomy): Bacteria > Bacillota > Bacilli > Bacillales > Bacillaceae_G > Bacillus_A > Bacillus_A sanguinis. The sequence goes on from NZ_BOQB01000037.1 coordinate 1,140, forward strand.
CTTTTAGTTTTTCTTTTAAGTCATCAATTTCCTTTGAAAGCTCAATCCACCTAGGTAAAACATGATTATTTTTCAAAGTTCTATACAGTTGCTTTTCAGGATTGTACGAAAGGTCTTTATCAAGATTAAGAGGTTTCCCTTTACCAGGTAAATGATCGAAAGCCCCTTTCTTTTCTGCCTCTTTAACGATAGAACTAATATGATCCTCATACGTATAGGACCAAACTTTCTCATCTTTTACTAAAATCTCTTGCTTTTTTAGTTTTTTATCTAGTTCTTCTTGATTCATAGATTCTCTCTCCTTTTTATTTTTTAGTGTCTTTTTTGTAAGTTCTAATGCCCTTAATCCATTGAATAGCTTTTCTCGCCACCACACGCTATCATGTCCGCCTTGAAACTCTTCATAAGTGGTTTGGTATTTCTTTTCTTCTAAAGCTTTATATAGCCTTCTATTAGCCGTTAAAAGAGGTTCGTTTTCAAGTTCACCTACTGCTATGTAAGAATTGAGATGAGTCGCATTAGAATTTATTGATGAAATTTGATTTTCAATCCAAGGAATTGTATTTTCATAATTATCCTTTTTCCAATGTACGGATCCAGACATTGACAACACATTTCCGAAAATATGTGGATTTTGAAGTGCTGCATAAAAAGCTGCTAAGCCACCAAGGCTGAAACCAGCAATTGTTGTATGTTTTGCTTTTTGATACACATGATATTTAGTTTGAATCCATGGAAGTAATTCCTTCGTTAAAAATGTATTCATTTTATCGTTATAAGTTAGCTCTTCTAATCGATCAACAGGATCTATAGCAACAGCAATACACGATGGAATTTCTTTTTCGTAAATTAAATAATTAAGTGTTTTTGTGATTGAAAGGTCATTAATGAATGAATTCCCATCAAATACAATGAGAAGTTCTTGAAGATGTGAAGTGTGAGAATAATCATGAGGCGTATAAATATGAAGTTTACGTGTGTTATTTAAAATCGAACTATAAAAAGAATATGTTTCAATCTTTCCGGATGGATAATGATTTGAAGGAAAACGACTGCTATACTGCACGTCCATATCTATTTTTAACACAGACGCTTTATTGGCACCTTCTCCAAATACATTTTCATTGAATGGGTCTAGTCGGTACTGTTCACTACGCTTTATCCAATCATTTTTGAAAAAATCATTTACTGTAAAATAATAAGTTGAAATAAACCTCTTATTCGTCTTAAACGTAACATACCAAATATTTGTCTGTAACAATCGTTGTAATTGATTTACAGACAGATCCCAACCAGGAAAACTACCGAATACATAAACATTTTCAGTTTCTCGGTCCCCTAACCATATATACGTTATAAGTTTATACTGATTACCTATAGGACATTGTTCTATTAGTGGTGTATGATTTGACTTGATTTCATGCAAAAAAGTATAAAGAGCTTTTTCATTTCCATTTTCATTCTTTAAGTGATTTTTAAGCTTCTCTAACTTAGGACTGATTATTGTAGTCACCTCTCTTCCTCCTTTGTAGTATTCTATATGTAGTTTTTTCATTAGAATCCCTATATAAAAGTAGTCGTAATTTATGTGTTTAGAGAAGTTATTGATTAGAAAAATGATCAATTGCTTGAATAGAAAGTTCCAATGATTTTATTCTTCTTTCTAAAAGAGTTCTTTGAGGACTCCCGAGCTTTGACTTAACATAAATCTTTTCAATTGATGGAAGCAAACCAATTAGAACATTTCGAGCGTCTGCTAAATCCTCTTGCGTGTAATGATGGGTTTCTTGATTCCAAATACTTTCTAACATAGCTAAGCCGATACTAGCTGCTTTGAGTCTTTTTTTCACTAAAGTAGTGTTTGAGCCTTTTTGAGTCATCTGAGATAGTGCATTTTCAAGTTTACGGATTGTTGACTGTAAAGATTTAATTGATTCTACTTTATCTACATTTGATACGTTTTCCATATTAAACCTGTCCCTTCTTTGTTGCTAAATTAGTTTTCTTGATATTTGATAATACCATTAAGAAATGAATTTTATTCGAAATATTTGAGTTGGACATGAATTTAAAGGGAAACAACTAACAAACTTCTCTCTCCTCCCTCACACCTATTCTATATGTACTTCTTTTTTCTCGTTAAAATACCTACATGGATAAGTTGTAAATATTGTATATTTTATGAACAAAAAACGTACAAGCAGCATCACTTGTACGTTTTAATTTTTATTCAGTAAGATAATAAAGTAATAGCTTACGGGTCTTTTCATAATTCATGAAATCTCTATACAAAATGGGATACTTCATAATCTCTGTTTCTAGAAAACAATATTGTGGAAACCATTCAAAAAATGATTTCCTTAGCCATTTTATTTGATTGAACACAATCTCCTGTTCATTGTTATTAAGTACGTAACTTAAAGTACCTGCTGTATGCATCCAATAATAATTTAAATCAGCGCTTATACAATCATCTTCTGTAAACATATTATTAAAATCTTTTCGTATTTTTCGAATGTCACAATTCGGAAACGGTTTATACAGTGGACTATGCATTTTCTGCAATTCCTTAAAAATAATTTGTTTTCCTAACTTCAACTTTCCACCCCTTTATTTCTCTATCCAATTTAATAAGTTTTCATAATGATATTGAGCATCTGTATAACCAAGATTATATAAATTAACGAGCTTTTCTTTACTTCTTTCTATTCCGCTTATTGGAAGCTGTACGCTAGGCTGAATAATATAAAAGTTGTCTTTTTGTTTTATTTGATGCATATAAGATATCGTCTCATTATAAAAACGATAGTGTTCTACTAAAGATTGTGCGATATTCGGATATTTCCTATATAAAATTTTAGCTAGGCCTGAAAATTTATTACGTTGCTTCTCATATCCTTCTGGTTTTGTCATGATAACGACATTCTTTTCATAACCATCATTTTGAGCTTTTAGAACTGGAATAGGATCTATAATTCCCCCGTCTAACAACTTACGATTAGCGTATTCTACAGGAGGTGCTATAAACGGTACAGAGCTTGAGGCGCGAATGATTTTTAAAATATCATTTCCGTGTTCTGTTTTATTATAATAAATAGCCTGTCCTGATTCGCAATCAGTTGTTCCTATGACAAATTGTTCATGAGAGTTTAAGAAAGTTTGAAAATCAAATGGTACAATTTTATTAGGTACTTCATCAAATAGAAAATCCATTCCGAATAATTCACGTTTTCGAATTAAATTTCGATAAGATATATAACGGTGATCTGCTACTAGCTCTGTATTTACTTTTTTATTTCTTCCTTTTTGACGTGATAAATAAGTTGCTCCCATACAGGCTCCAGCTGATACGCCGACTACATAAGGAAAGAATAAGTTCTTTTCCATAAAATATTCGAGTACGCCTGCCGTATATAAACCTTTCATTCCTCCGCCTTCTAATACTAAACCGATATTTTTCATGCTATATCCCTCTGCTTCTTTTTTCTTACTTACATATTAGCACAAGATATTAAGATGAGGTTATATAAAAGAATTACAACAATAGCCAGAAACTACTAATGTAATATCATAACTTCACACCGAGTTGCATGGTACAATATAAGTAACAAATTCCACAAATAATGGAGGAGGAATTTCCTATGGGTTTATTTAGCGGTATTTTAGGAAATGCATCAAATGCGAGTACAGAAAGTGTAGAACGTGATTTAGAGAAGATTATGCTAGACGATGAGAAAGTAGAACATGCATATAAATTAATTCGTGATTTAATCGTATTCACAAATCGTCGTCTTATTTTAGTAGATAAACAAGGGATATCAGGTAAAAAAACAGAATACCATTCTATCCCTTATAAAAGTATTACACAATTCAGCATTGAAACAGCTGGGCATTTTGATTTAGATGCTGAGCTTAAAATTTGGGTATCTAGTTTGAGTACGCCAATTACGAAAGAATTTAAAGGTGACGATAGTGTTTTAAGCATTCAAAAAGCGTTAGTAACATATACAACAAAATAATTTTTTGTATGTTTATTCATTCTTAAAATTACTAACCCGAGTATTTTGGAAGAATATGCATCTGTTTTGTATATTTAATCTTAAATAACATAAAAAGGTAAAGCGTATTTCAAATGCTTTACCTTTCTTTTTTGTAAAAAATAAGTGTAGTTTTATCATTTAATTTCTTTATTACTTCTGTTCTTTTATACCCCATTTTTTCGTATAGAAAACAATTTCTTTCTTCTTCTAAAATCGTAGCAAGTTCAAAACACAGTGCTTCTGGAAACATCTCTTCAATTAAAATAAGTACCTTCTGAGCGATTCCTTTCCCTTGATAATTTGGATGAATGAACATTGGACTAATCCAAAATTTATATGGTATTTCTTTTTTGGAAATGCATATCGCTCCAACAAGGTTTGAATCTATTATCATTTTATAATAGTTAGTGCTGGGATTATTTATTCTTAAAATCGTTTTTTCAATAGATTCATTTGCTGGATTTGTTTCATAGTCTTTATATTTATTTAATAAAGGGTTAAATGAGTCTATTTGCATTTGAAATAAAACTGCTGCATCACTTTCTGTTGCCTTCTCTAATATAATTTTCATGTTACCAATTTAGTCGTTTTCTTAATGAAGTGATATGAGCTGTATGATGACGTCCGTGCCATGCGTATAGTCCTATTGCAACAGCAAGTTTTGTTTCACCTGTATCTGGATGGTTAAATGTCTTTTCTAAATCTTCAATTTCTAGAGAATATAAAAGGTTAACCCATCTTTTATGTAATGAATCTAACATTACTAATGAAACATCTACTGGTAATTTAGAATCTGGTAGTTCCGCCCACTTCTCTTCTTTATATGGTTTAATCGTTGGATTCTTTTCTGTTAGCGCTAATTTAAAGCGTATGTAGCTATTCATGTGGCTATCAACAACGTGATGGACTACTTGACGAACTGTCCATCCACCAACGCGGTACGGTGTATCTAACTGCTTCTGATCTAAATCTTTGATAGCCTTCGTTAGTTCATTAGGTAAATCTTCAATTTCTTGAATCCATGTATCAATCATTTCTTCAGTTATAGGACGTTTGTATGTAAATTGCCCAATTGGATAACGTAAATCATTCATGAATAAGTCCCCCTTATTATAAGCACGAAGTATTTCTCCATATATAATGTACAAACTTCACATGTTCCCCGTTTAATTCTACAGAATTTGTATCTGCTTCGTTTTGATAAGAAGAAAATCCGCTTTTTTCTAGTACAACTTGTGATGCGAGATTATTAGTAGTTGTTTTAGCGTATACTTCAGTGATTTCATTATTTTTCGCTACGTCTAAAACTAATTTTACAGCTGCTGTTGCAACTCCTTTTTTAGTAAACTTTTCTCCGACTCGATAACCTAACGAGCTGCTTCGATTTTCTGTATCTATATCTACTAAATTTATTCGTCCTACGATTTCTTTTTCTTCATTCCGAATTAAATAAAAATAAGAATCTCCATCCGCCTGTTCTATTAATAAATCGTTTAGTAGTTTTTGAAAATACTCAAAATCAAAATATTGCGAGCCACGATTTGGTACCATTGTTTCGAAAAAAGATTTATTCGTCAGTTCAAACGTAAATAAATCTTTAGCATCGTGTTTCTTTAATTTTTCTATGTATATTTTCATCTCGTTTACTCCTTCTATATCTACTAACTGTTATATATTCTTTTTAAATAGATTAATTTCCTGCTATTGCTTTCGTTTCAGTAACACAGCAAGTAGCACTTTTGGATGAAATAGATGAAATGGACTACGAATTAAATTCATCACTCTTACTAATCGAATATAAACGTCAGAATCAGTTGCAGATAGTTGATATATTTGTTTCGTATACCATAGCTGGATTTTTTGCTTTATCGTTAATTCTCTTTTTAGCTGAGGATGACGTGATATTTCCGTTGTTGTCATTTCCCAAGGAGTTTGTATGATATGAGCGGTCTCTTTATAAAACTGCTGTGTAAATGCTTGATCGAGCTTTTGTCTCCTTTGTAAAAGTAACTGCAATTGGTAAGCTTCCATAGCTGCAACGGAAACACCTTGCCCGAAGACAGGGTCAAAACGACAATGTGCATCTCCAACGACTAATAATCCTTCTGGCATATTTGTGGTGAGATCAAACCTCCGACGTACTTGATAAGGAATTTTATATGTTTTGATATCTGAAATTGCCACAGCCTTGTTAAGAAAATCTGTAACATTAGAGATTGATAAGTTTTCCGCAAAATTATAAAATTCCTCATCTATTTGCGGTGCTTTCTCATTTGCATATCCGCTGAAAGTAACAAAATAACGATTATCCTCAATCGTTTGAATAAGTACACCATACGGATTGTCAGGGAAACTTGGAGACATTAGCATATTACAACAGTCTAATTCCTCATTTTCTTTAAGTTTAAACATTCTCGTTGCATAAAATAAATCAATACGCACTTTCTCTTCTTGCACTTCGATATTGTGTTCACGTAACCACGCTATGCTTTTTGAACTAAATCCACTTGCATCAACAACAATATCTGCTTGCATTTCTTCTTTTATGCCTGTCTCTACACATTTAACTTTCACACCACATACTTTGTTAAGCTTTCCGTCTACTAATAACCCTTCAACCATTGTTCCAAATTTACTGGTAATATTTGAAATTTGATGTATTCGTTTTTGGATATGCCATTCAAGCAAAAACCTACTTTGTTGAATCATATGTACTTCTCCTATGAATGGTTGTTTCCATAAACCAAATTGATGCCATTTTAAATCGCGGGTAAAGTTATTTACGATACTACCTGCTTCTATTAATTCGTTCGTAATATTAGGAAACAATTTCTCAATTGCGTTTTCTCCGCCTTTTAATAACACATGAGGATGATTACTTTGTGGAACTCTTTTTCTCGAAGACTTTCCATCCCATCTTTCACCGGCTTCAATAATGATTACTTCTTTAAAAGTAGTTGATAATGCTTTTGCTGCGAGTTTTCCTGCTATACTTCCGCCAATCACAATAGCCTTATTAAACATATTTTCCCCCTTAATAAAAAGAGATCCTGCCTTGTATGAATGAAACAGGATCTTAAACTAATTAACTTCTTTATCATTATACTTAAAACACATGAGTAAATTGCAACGTTAAAATTAAAATACCTAATCCCCATACGTAATACGCGAATACTTTTAAGGAATGATTTTTTAAATATTGTATCATCCATGAAACGGCTATGTAACCAAAGAACGCTGCTGATAACGTTCCGACAATTAAAGATGTACTTGAAATAGATTCTGCTTTCCCTTGAAAAACATCTGCAAATTGCAAAATGATAGCTCCGACAATGGCTGGCGTTGATAATAAAAAAGAAAAGTAAGCAGCAGTTTCACGGTCTAACTTTCTCCATAATGCAGCGACGATCGTCATACCAGAACGAGAAATTGCTGGGAAAATGGCAGCCGCTTGAAATGAACCTATAATTAATGCGTCTTTATATGTTATATCATCCATTTTTTTACGACCATTCTTTTGTTTATCTGCCATATAGAGAAAGAACCCTGTCACTAAAAACTCCCAACCAATCGTAATACCTGTTTTCGAAATATCTTCAAAGAAGTCTTTAAATAACAATCCGACTACAACTGCAGGTATCGTCCCAACAATAAGCAATAACATTAGTTTTGAAAATGGATTTTTAATTAAGTATATAAATTCTTTTTTGTAATAAATAAACACTGCAAGCAAAGTCCCGATATGCAGCATTGTATCTAAAAACAACCCTGCTTCATCTAATTGAAACAAATGCCTTCCTAAATAAAGATGCCCTGTACTACTTATCGGCAAAAACTCTGTTAAACCTTGTATGATCCCTAATATAAAAGCTTCTAACCAATTCATGATGGTCCCCTTTCTCATTTGCTTGTACCAATATATGAAGGTTAAATTTTCGATATGAAAAAAACTATATTTCTCTCTGAATTTACTTTCATTTCATGGATATATATGTAAAAAGGGATCAGGAGGGTTACTATGTGGCAACATACGAAATTCGGCAATGTATTACTGTGGGTAGGACCTATCCTTGTGTTTTTAGGATTGTGTATGACAAATGTTATTTCAGATATTCCTTTCTTTGAGGGAAAACATAAAACTGTTGGACTTGTACTTATATGTATAGGTGCATGCTGCTTTATTGTTGCGAATCATTTAAAAAAAGGAGAAAAATATGAGGACTAAATTTAAATAAAAAAACAATCCTAGTATATGTGCTAGGATTGTTTTTTTGTTAATTATTTATAGAACACTTTATCAACGTTATATTTTGCTTTATATTCATTAATAATGTAAGTTTCGTAAATTTCTCTTTCTGTTGGATCTTCTACGATACATGCATCGATGCGGTATACTTCATCACGGTGATTTTTAATTGGTGAAACATTGTCTTCGAAATGCTTCTTAATACGTTGTCTAATTTTACGAGCTTTACCTACGAAAAGAAGTTCGTCATTAATATTGTAAAACATAAAAATGCCGCCTTTATCTCTAGGGAACAAGTGGAAATCGATAAAACCATTAATTGGAGTGATTATTGGCTCGTCTCCTTTAATAACTTGTTTACGTTCAGTAATTGAAACATCAGCTTCAGGAATATTAATTTTAATCAAGTTCATTCACGTCCTCTTTTATTATAAAGATAAATAATAGCATACATATGTAAGAAAAGCTACGTTCAGAGGCATATTTCATTTTATAATTCAAATATTAAAGGTGTATCATGTAAACTCTTCTTCCAAATCATATGATCACTTGATTCTCCCCAATAATCCTTCAATACATAACTAGGCTCTCCAAACTTCTTCGTCCATATACTTTGTGCTTTTTTGTATCCACTATCTAAACAGTATTCTGTTATTCCCTTGCTAAGTAACGTAATATACATAGCATTTAGTAATACATTACCTATGCCCTTTCGTTGATATTCAGGTAGTACAAATACGGTTCCTATTTCATATAAATCTTTAAGTACACCACCTGTACAACTATGGATTAAAGTACTCACAGGACCGATTTCAATTGTTCCAATGATTTTATCGCTAATTATATCAATTGCTAATAAAAAGTAACGACTTTTTCCATTACTCTCTAAATCATTTTTCAAATACTGCTTTTTCGTATATATTTCATTTTCTATGTCATCCAATAATCGTGATAAACCTTCATTTTTAAATGTATGAGTAATAACATGACGAAAAAACATATTTAGCTCATCTACATCATCCGAATTTGGTCTTCTAATTTTAACGTTATACACGACTTGAATCTCCAATCTTTAAAATATATGAGAAATTGTTAAGACCATATTTTATATACTCTATTCAACATTATTCTACAAAGGCCTGCATAAATCCAACAGTATAGAAAGCTCAGTATATATATTGTTAAAATAATTTTTATATCCAAAGTTGTATGAACAGTAGGACCTAATACAGGAAAGTGAAAAATATCCAGAACGACCATAATTCCTATAAGTAAACATATCGCCGAAAAGGAAACAATCCAAATCCTCTTCTTGAATTGTATAAAGGATACTCCTAATGTTATACCTAATAAACCCGTAGTAAAGGGAAAGACAATCAGTTCACTTGGCTCAATAATAAATAGTAGGAAAATAGTTAAAATATAAGAGAGTATTCCCTCACGAATAGAATAACAAATAGCTAGAAAAATCGGCAGCGTCGCAAATGGACTAATAAATAACCCGATACCAGGAATTAAGTTTCCGGCAGCTTGAAAAATAGCAGCAAGTGAACCGAGTAATGCTGTAATGACTAACCTCTTTGCTGGCGTCATCTTTCTTTTGTGAACAAAATTCGTATCATGCGCGATCATCGGTTGATACCAATAGTTTCTAAAGTGATTCATCAAAATCCCCCTAAAGATATCTAATTTATCACTTTCTATTTTTATTCATACACTTATTGTTTATTTATTATCCTCTTCTAAATCTGAGAGTGTGTATCATATTAAGGGATGACTTCAAAAATAGTACCTTTGTTTAAATCAGTTACTTTCATAGAACCGTAAACTCCTAAATATAATCTAGTTTGATCTAAATTTGTTCCTAAACTCATATAATAAGCTGCCTGCTCACCGAAATTATAATCAGTTTCAATAACATGAAAGTCAGTATGTTTACCATGCGTACCAGCTCTAGAATAAGCTAACGCACCTTTTACTGAAGACTGCGATTTTTCTTTTTTAGCAAGATCAGTAAACACGATACTACCCGTTAAACTAGGAATTGCAGTTCCCATATACGGTTGAACGCCAGTAAGTGAAGTTCCGTCAAATTTATCTGGTCTGGAATCTTTATGATAATAACTAATTAGAGGTTGAATACGATTTACCGATGTTACTATTGTTTCATCATAAAAAGCCATTATCCTCTCATCTAAAGTAGGGTTCTCAGAACAGTGCCTTATAAATGAAGTAGGTAATTCTCCTTCCCATCCTCTCCAACCAAAATTAATAAATCCATATTGATCTAGAATACCTCTCATTAAATGGGTTTGAACAAGTTCGGTAACAGGTATTGATTTATATTGAACAAATGAAAAAATAGACTCTACTATATCCTGCCCGACATTTCCGACATATTTAATATATTGATTATAAAACCTTTGAAATGAAATACCTGTTATATTACGAATGCCTTTTGCAATTACTGTAAGTGTTTCTTGTATAGATAAAGGAAGTTCATTAAAGCGTGTAACTACTGGCGGATTGGTTATGAATGTATCTTTACTTACATCGGTTTCAATTATTTTACCGGCTATTTCTAAATCATCCTGGCTTAAATTAAAGGGATCATAGCCAGAACCACCATCTCCATTTGTAAAAACAAGTTTTCCAGTCTCAGGTGAAAAGTTTAAGCTATTTACGCCGTTATGATTAAAAAATGGCCTTCTTATATTAAGTAAAGTTCTCCTTTTTTGAGGCTTACCATTTGATTGTAAAATCCATTCTTCAATTGTATCAATATGATCATATTGAGCATCTCTATTTGTCCACTTTAAGTTTAAAGTTTTCTGGTCACACGGATTCGGTTTAAATTGTTCTGAAAGCGCTCCTGGTCCTTGAGTCCCGGCTACTGAATAATGAAGATAAAATAAGCCATTATGATTAAATTGTGGATGAAACGCTAGCCCAAGCAATCCGCGTTCATCATAACCACTACTAGAAACACCTTCTTCAGATGTACCTAATTTAATAATCCGTTGACGAATATTTAAAAATGTTTTTATAGCTCCGTCTCCTATGTAGAAAATCTCCCCTAATTGTGTTGCGATAAATAGTCTTTCGATCGATTCACCTGGAAGTATTGCTGTTTTTATTACAGTTGGTAAATTTATGTTATGAACGATGGGTCGTAAACGAACCTTAACTTTTGTCAATTAACTGTACACCCCTTTTTATTCTTTTTAATAGAAGAATATGATTAGAGTAGTTCAATTAGTATCAAAACTATAGACGTGAAGTTGTAATATCGTTGTTCGTACAATTCTGTTTCTTATTTAGCTTCAATTAACTCGTATTCCTTTTTATTCCATTTTTTGATATAATATAAGTATAAAATATATATTAGGGGGACAATCCATGGCAATCTTACTACAAATCGTCATACCACTTATATGTGCAATATACTTATTCACCCTCTATCGTAATGGAATTTATGGATCAGTTACATTCCTTTTAGCGGTCATGATAGGGATTTTCGGTTTAGAGAATATCTTTCAATATGCTAGTTTAACAGATCATACTGTTTATCCATATTGGGGAAGTTTAAAGGCTGTAATCTTTATTTTATCAGTGGTGTTTTTATTCAAAAGAACCCCCACTTCATATAGTAATTAAATATAAATAGACGTATCGCCAGCATTTCGGAGAAAAATTACAGTATTAGCTAACCAAGCTGTAAGTGAAACAAGAATTAAACAACTTCAAAAACCTTGCTACACTTTATATGCAGCAAGGTTTTTAATTTTTCTATTTCCCAATTAGGTGTAAGTATAGAAAAAATATGAGTCATACTAAATAACTAACTATAAATTTTTTATTTTTATCCCCCTTATTAGTCAGTTGTTTAAAATTTAGTTGTTTCACAGTTTTTTTGTATTATGAAACAAACTCACATTTCAAGGTATTTCGATTTACTATAATATATTTACCTGTTGATTTATTCATTACTTGAGACACTTCCTTAGTATGTGTTACCTCAAACCAATCATTTTGTATATCCACCAATAATTTTATCTTCTCATCACTTTTCCCATATTTTAAACCACTATAAGATACTTTCGTCATTGTGATCGTCCCTTTCTTAATGATTAATATGTGTCATTCAATCTCTATTTATATTACTTATTTTTATAATACTATACATTATTGAGATGCATAGTATTATAGAAATAATATAATTATTGAGTCATTAAATTCCTTTTTTTGCATTACACCTTAATAAATTATTCAAAGGTAACCTAATCATTATGTCGTTTGTTAACTTCAATCGTAATGAACTCCGGCAAATAGCTGGGAGTACATCCTTTCGCTACTATTACATCTTTGTAAAGACCTGTTTTCTCACCAAGTTTAATACAACGTGCACGATTCTTTTCATCATAAACGCCTATCCAGCCTGCGGTGAAGTTCATAGCCCATTGAACTTCCGGTTCTTCCTGCGTAATATTAGCTTCTAATGCAGATAGCAAGTCTGCGGTGTTATCAGGCGGTGTTTGTCCAGTCCATCTCAATCGCCCTTGATAATACCAAAAAGCTCGCCTTTGAAGAGCAGAAGGACTATTTTCCCATGACTCCATCAATGCAATTTTCTTCTTGTCTTTGGTGAGCTGATTAGCCATTAACCAATCCATTAAGTTATTTCGCTCATCAAAAGTGTGAGTCTGCATATCCTTATCAAGCTTATTTAGCACATCTTGTGAAAGAAGTTTTTTGTCCATAATTAAGATTGCTAATAGCCTGGGCAAAAACTCTTCGGTTGACCAAAGTTCCATAGCTAGTTCGTGATCTTTTTTAATGTCCTTCGCGATTTTTCGTAAGTCGCCTAGCTTTGTTTTACTATTAATCTGAGATAGAATGTTTTCTGCTTTTGAAGAGCGTTTTATTTCTGTATCTTTTTCATTCATTTTATACAACTCCTTTATTTAAGCACTGTTTCATAATATATCCTCGACGGGATATATTATGAACTTAATTTCATTATAAGTCTTATTGCGAACGTTTTCTCATTTTGAGGGAAATTCGTCTCCTTAACTTGATTGCTATGTATGGTAACCCCTAACAATTAAGAAAAAGCTGATTTTATACATGGAAATAAATATAAGTCTATGACCTATTTTTACACGTATCTCAGCTGTACCCCAATTATACTCATCATATCTCGCCCGCTTTTTCAACTAAATATTTCAAACACTCTTCCATTTTATCTTTTTTATATAAATTTCGCGATTTAAATCAATTGTCTTCAATTAACATAACCATCTTATCTCTAGTCAACGATGCATATTTTTAATGGTAGTAATTAAAAATATTAGCTTGATGAATATGTCGTGCTACTCCAAATAAAAAAGATTAGGAGCGAATCCTAATCTTTTTTTGTTATTCAATTGCACCAGCAACGTCATAATCGTTTAAATCTAATTCAATTGCTTGACCAAGTGCTAGTTTAGCTAATTCTGATCCTAAATATGGACCAGCCGTTAAACCTGAAGCACCTAATCCGTTTGCAACGAGAATACCCTCGAAGTTAGGAAGCGGGCCAATTACAGGTAAGAATCCTGGCGTAAATGGTCTAAATCCGACTCTCGCTTCAAGCATGGTAGCATTTTCTAATCCAGGTACAACTGTTAATGCTTTATGGAAAACTTCATGTAAACCACCAGCCGTTACACGGTGATCAAAACCAGTATCATTCTCATGTGTTGCACCAATTACTACATGGCCATTGTCAAATGTTAAAATGTATTGATCATTTGGCGGCATAACAACTGGCATATTTTCTGTTGCTGTATTTTCAATTTGCAAATGTACAATTTGCCCTTTTTGGAACGTAACTAAGAAATTAATTCCTAATGGGTTCAAGATTTCGTTCGCCCATGCGCCTGCAGTTACAATAACCTTCTCTGCTACAATTGTTTCATCGTTTACTTTAACTCCCGTAATATGATTACCTTCACGGATTAATACTGCATCGCCTTTTATAAAAGTTGCGCCATGTTTTTTCGCAGCACTTATTAATGCGTTACGTAATGATCTTCCATTTACTCGTGCAGCGCCACTAATATGAACAGAGCTATATTCTTCTGATAATGCTGGGAATAATTTTTTCGTTTCTTCAGCTGATAAGCGAGTGATTTCACCAATCTCTGGTGCATCTTCACGTCGTTTATAAGCGCGCTCTTCCATTTTATCTAGTTTTTTCTCATCAGTATGTAAACTAATTGCACCTACACGTTTGTATCCTGTATCCGTTTCACCGTCTTCTTCTAATTGCTGTATTAAAGAAGAATAGTAACGCGCACCGCCTTTAACGATTTTATACCATGCTTTATTACGACGCTGTGAAAGCCATGGACATACAATACCAGCCGCTGCATCCGTTGCTTGTCCTACTTGTTGACGATCCACGATAGTAACGTTCGCGCCAGCCTTAGCAAGATGGTAAGCAGTAGACGCTCCTAAAATTCCAGCTCCAACTACAATATAAGATTTCATTTCAAACACCTTTTCTCTTTTACTAATTATATATATAAGAACATTCTTTAGTATAATGGAAGGAATACTTTTTTCAATGTACTCATCGTAATTAATTGTTGCATCATTGTGACTTTCCTAATCTTATTTTTTATTTTTGCGGAATAAATCAATTGTTTTATAGCCTTGTGATAGAACCTCAATCATTTTTTCAAAACGTTTTTCACGTGTTTTTTCTTGTTTTACAGAAAATAAATTACGTGCCCAATCTTTTTGATATCCAGGTGTTAAACTTTGATAAAACTTAAGTTCATTTGGATGATTAGCTAATAAAGCTTCAACATCTTGAATTCGATCTGCATAATCAGCTACACATTGGCTCATTGCAGGCGTTTTCTTCTCTTTTTTCTTTTCACGCTTTAAACCTACAACAGTAAAGACATCGTCCATACTTACCATTCGCGCAAATTTAATATCGCTTTCTCCCACATATCCATCTTCTCCAACGTTTAATGCTGGAAACATCTCATCACGATGAATAAAAGTACTGTAGCGAGCATTACCTTTTTTCGGATATGCGAAGAATATGTATCCTTTTTCAATTAATAATTCTTCATTACTAATAATATAATTCGTTTGTTTCACCATTTCATCAAGTGTTTCTACAAAAATAAAAATGGCATCGTGACCTTTGGAAAATGCAGTTTCTTCCCCTGTAAAAATGTCATAATCACTAGGTTCATTAATTACGACCATATTTGTATACTTATTAAGTTTTAATTTATCAATAATTGACATAAAAATCTTCCTTTACATTCAAAATTCATTGTTTATACTTTTACATACTGTTCTAGTGTATTATATCTATTAAGAAAATCAAACTTTAATAATTGTTTTAAATCAAAATAAATAAAATAACCGATTCTGCATAAGAACCGGCTATTTGTTTCATCACAACTCAATAGCAAATAAAGTATATAAAAGCTCTTTATATTGATCTTCTGTAATTTCACGTTTCGCTTTTTCACCATGAATCATTTCAATTAAACTAGTATTTGTTAAAGAGACATGGCCAGAGTCCGTCAATTTGACTGCGATGGGTCCTTTATTGAAAATAGATTTCTCATCTTCTACTACTCTTTTTTGAACATCATTCACTACTACCTCATCAATCATACGATTATAAAAAGCATGACAAACTTTCCACTCACCGTTCGTATCTTTTCTTTCTAGAACGTAATTCCCTTTACTCGTATCTTTTTGTCTCACTCGATACGTACCGTTTTTCGAGGAAACAGACTCACCAGTAAAAGGTACAGGGACTAGAGGTACTAAAGAAGCAATACCTACATCAATTACGTATCGTACGTTATCATGATTTAAAATAATTGTTATATGCCCATCCTCAAGTGCCCATGCGTTTATATCATTTTTATATACGGTACCTAATGCGAGTTGTACATCATAACCACAATCTTTTAAAAAGTAATAAAAAAACGTATTTAATTCATAACAAAGTCCGCCGCGGGATCCATTTAAAATTTTATTCTGTAAATTTTCCATAGTAATTGTATTCGTCTTACGTGCTATAACATCTAAATTCTCAAATGGTATAGTGTGTGCAAATGTAAAGAGAATTGTATTTAATTCTTCAAACTTTACTTCGGTACGGTTTGCAAGGTTCAATCTTGTAAACAGCTTATGTTGTAGACTTGTCATAGTCAGCACCCCTTAAAATGTATAAGTTAATATAGTATATGCTGATTGTAAATTTGATGGGGGTACTGAAACAATGTACATTTCGTTTAACTGTACCGGTACAAAAAGTCTAACCAACAAGATTACTTAAGATAAGAAGCTACGAATACAAATTTAATAGTTTGTCTATAGGTAAATTATTATGATCGCTTAAATCAACAAAATACTGAAGCTGCCACATTTGGCTCTTTTTAGCTTGGTTGCTAACAGGGGTATCCCAGATCGGATAAATCCTCATAGCCATCTTGCCTTTTTGCTTTTGTGTTCTCAAGATTTTTTCCTTAAGAAGAATCTCTTTAGGGAAGATAAATTGCCCTAGTTTATTATCATCTATACAAGTGATAACTAATAAGTCAGGAGCAGCGTCATAAGAAAACGCTTGATTTTGCATATTGTCATCTTTCTCCCAAAAAGAAACAAATTGACCAATTTTATTAGGAGTAATTTTGGATTTTCTAAAACGAATGGTTTTGTTATTTAAGTGAAATAAATATCCTACATATTCTGCGTTTTGCTTTTCTTCTTTTACATTCGCAATCAGTAAATTGTTAGGTTTGTAAATTATATTGTTTAAGTTTTGTATCGTATCATTATAACTGTTCAAGAAAACTCCCCCTTTATTCATTTCTTAGTTTATCACAAACGTCAGTTCTTATATGTTATAAATAATAAACGATGTGAAAAAAAGGGGGATTTTACTGGGGTATTGTTATTACTATAATGTACTTAGTTTTTCAATTGCTTGTTGTTCAGTTGCTAAGTAAAAAATATCTTTACCTTTATTACATTCATAAATAAAATCCTTTAAGCTTTTACTAGTATACATAGAGAAATCTCCAACAATAGCAAATTTCACCTTGTAGTTTATAAACTTTTGAAGGATATCGCCCGCAAGACGTGTTTTTAGATCAAAGAAATCTTCACTTATTAAAGATTTATGGATAATAATATGCTTCGCATCTACCTCATATTGAACAGTTGCCATAGTATCTAATGCAGATTGAACATCGGATATTAATACCTTATCATTTCTAATGACCGCAATATTGATTCCATCGATTACTACTTTCTTTATTTCCATAGTCTCACCCCTTTATAATTTACACAGTATGAATAAAATTATTTTACAAAACCTCGTATTAATCATAGATTAAATTATCCGCAGCTATTAAAATCGCCTCTATTTTTTATTGTAAATATCTATTTTTTATCACTAATACGGTCAATGAAATTAATTTTACTTGTTAAAAAAATATTGTGGCGTAACATAACTTAACAAGCTATCCAAAGTGTTAATCTCGGCATATGGTTGTATTTTGGTAGTATTCTTGATTTTCTGAGGGTTAAACCACACACCTTTTATATTTACATTTTGAGGACCAGCAATATCCTTTTCTAAGTCATCCCCAACAAATAAAGTATTTTCCGGCTGTAAATTTAGCTTATTTAATGCTAGTTCGAATATACGTTTATCAGGTTTACTAAATCCCACTTCTTCAGAAATAATGATCGTATCAAAGTAATTGTTTAAATTCGTGTTAATTATTTTAGCCTTTTGCCTTTGAGTTGAGCCATTTGTTATAATTCCAACTTCAAAGTGCTTCTTTATATGATTTAAGAAATGAATAGTATTTTTGTCTATTGAAAAACATTTAGGGAAATTATTATTCCAAAAATCTTGGATATAATTGCGTTGCAACCTATACTTCGGCGGGAATTCATCAAACAATGATTCTAAAACTATTGTTTTATCACTCATGCCGTATGCCCTTTTATCATATTCTTTGAATTTCCGTAGCATATTGTTTTTAACTGTATCACTAACACCCTCATAACAATTTTCTAAAACAAATAAAAACAATTTATCTACTGCCATATCCCTATTAAGTAACGTATCATCTAAATCAAACAGCATAGCTTTATAACTCATCAAATAAATTCACAACCTTTCTATATTT
>NZ_BOQB01000038.1 GCF_018332475.1 Bacillus sanguinis
TATCTTTAAAACCTAATATTTACATCTGTTAACACGATTCTTACATTCCCCTGAACTTTCCGTCATAAAACAAACAGATGGTATGAAACTCCAATTCACACCATCTTTTTACTAAAATTATTTATTTGACCGTATACAAGGAAGAATATATTTCACAATCAATTCCCATCTATCCCCTGCATTCGGTATAATTTCAGACGCAATCACCACTACCAATTCCTTTCCTGGAATACAACAAATCATATTCCCACCGTCACCCATTGCACAGTGTGAAAAGATTCCATCTTCTTCTCGTAACCACCATAAATAACCATATTGATTTTGGTTCATTTCTGTTGATTCTTTTATCCATGATTTTGATAGTATTTGTTTTCCATTATGAATACCTTCATTCAAATACATCTGTCCAAACTTAGCCATATCCCTAACTGATAACGTTAGTCCCCATCCGCCTGTCGAAATACCATTTGGATCATGAACCCATCCCTTTACATCTTTTCCGAATATATCATTGAATCCAAATACTTTCATATTGTAGTTTGGAATTTCTCTCATACCGAGTGGCTGAAATAGCTGTTCATTCGCAAATTCACGCGCACTTTTTCCTGTTACGCTCGTAATAATTACTGATAATAAATGAGCTCCTGCAGATGAATATTTAAAAGCCCCAATTTCTCCGCCTTTTCCTATCCTATCTAACGTATACTGTATCCAATCTTGTTGCGTACATAGTTCTTCTAACGGTTCCTGCCAGTCTACGAAAGGATGTGGAGCTGTCATCGTAAGAAGATGTCGTACTGTTATTTCAGATGAATTACAATTATATTCTGGGAAAAATTCTATTACTTTTTGATCAACACTTTTTATATATCCTTTATCTATACATATCCCAATTAGCGCAGAGGTTATCGTTTTTGTAACTGACGCTATATGAAATGCATCATCTGGACCGTGACCGTTATAATATTTTTCAAAAATAACATTACCTTTCTGCACTACTAACATACCATTCATATTTTCATATTCTTCTTTTATAATCTGATCTAACTTTTCAGCAGTTTTCATTATTCCTTCCCCTTTAACCTATAATTAAAAAGGTTCGATAGGTACATATATATCAACTATATGTTTATGCTTTGGATGCTGCTTTGGATGCTGCTTTGGATCATTTCTATATACTTCAAAAGGATATGAGTCTCTCGGTTTATATCCGCTATTTGGTAACCATTCACCGTATAAAAAATCCCATGCTCCTTTATATTCATCTTGGAATATTTCAAAATGTCCTACTGCATACTTGCCTGAAGGTATTACCATTATTCCTATGTCGTTCGTTTCTATTGCGGATTCATCTGGAATTGTTATACATAAACTTGTTCTTAAATGATAGTCCTCAGTAAATTCATGATGATCGTGGTAAATGGTTAATACTTTCGTATCCTCAAATACATGATAGTTTTGCTTGGCTGCGTAATGAAATAGTTTCTCTATCATTTTCGGAAAAGCTATCGTTAACTCTTCATATGTACCGATATGTCTTATGTATGCGACGTTTATATTATCCACTGATACAATTTCAACATTTCCTCGAACCTTCTTACATTCATTGTATTGAGAAGTTCTTCTTACGTCTTTGCAATTCTTGCTATTGTCGTTTCGATATTGAGATGGACTTATTCCGTAATGACTTTTAAATGTTCGGGAGAAAACTGCTGAATCTGTGAATCCGAAATGATACGCAATATGTGTAATCGTCATATCTGTCCGATATGTAAGTAGATGTGTTGCCCTTTCTAACTTCAATCGGTTTACATACCGTGATAATGGCTCGTTTACTATCCCCTTAAAAATCCGATGAAAATGAAACTTTGAAAATCTGGCTACATCCGCTAACTCTTCAATTGAAAGTGAATCATTTATGTTTGATTCTATATAATCTTGCACTTTATAAATGCGTCGTAAGTATTCATTTCTACTTTGTTTACTCTCCATACTTTTATCTCCTCACAACAAAAAGGCTAACGTTAAGCTAGCCTACTTTTACACATTTTTCAAAAACAAAACTCTACTACCGCCGTTCCCATCATAATTTGTATGTACCGATACACCCTCTATCTCATCATCCCCAGCCTCAATTCGAAAGCCAATCTCCCTATGAAACTGTATCGATTTTTTATTAATTGGTGATGTGATTGCTTTTACAACTTTACGATTATTTGCACGAGCGACATCGAAGAAATAAGAATACAATGTCGATGCGATTCCTCTTCTTCTATATTTCGGATTTACTCCAATAAAATGAACATACGCTTCCTCTTTATGCGTTTGTGAGAAAAATCCGCATAAGAAACCTAACGTTTCTCCCTCTTCTTCAATAATAAAACTCGTTTCTTGAAAGTGAACGAAAAACAATTTTGGTAACATGGCAGCCATATCTCTCCCGTCCCACCAATTATTTAAAACAGAATGAATCTTTACATAATCTTCCCCTTGTATGTTTCTTACTCGCATGTATTTCTCCCTCTCACTCATTTCATTTTTTCATAAATTTTAATGACTGTTTCTACTAATAAGATGAATACCCAAATACCGCAAAATACAAGTACCGACTGGAATATGGATCCAATAATAATAACACCAACTGCACCTGATCCTGAAATTGATACTTCCCCAAATCCTGGATCATGTATAAGCGATCCAGCAGAAAAAGCCATTAAAATTGATCCTATTAAATAAATCACACTCATTATTTTCAATATTTTTATAGAAAGATATGAAGTTTGTTTTTCTTCCACTTGTGATAATTCGATTTCCCCACTCGCAATTCCTTTTTGCAAACAGTCCTCACATAGAAATTCTTCCTTAATTTTTTTACCACCGTGCACCATACCTGTAATTTCTTTACAACGCGAACACTTTCGATTTATCATTTTGTTATCACTCCAATCTCTTAAGATTATACTTATATAATTCTGCATTTACCTTAATATTCCTTTTATGTATTTTATAGAGAAAGGTCGTGTTTTATGATTTCAAAACTCACGTTTGGCTTAAAAAAACCTACCGTTCATTATGAATTAAGACCTAGTTGTTATGCGATCATTTTTCAATCTTCTTCTTTAAAAATTGCTGTTATCCAAAAAGGAGACCGTTATTTTTTACCTGGCGGCGGTATGGAAGGTAACGAAACAAAAGACGAATGTTTACATCGCGAACTACTAGAGGAATTAGGTTGGACAATTGGAATTGATCAATATATCGGTAATGCAATGCGATATTTTTATGCGGAAAAGGAAGATACATATTATTTAAATGATGGGTTCTTTTACATTGCGAACATGGCGCAGAAACAAACTGAAAACTGTGAGGATGATCATGTTTTAAGGTGGATATCTCCATTACTTGCTGTTGAACTTCTCATTCACGATCATCAAAAATGGGCTGTTGAACAAGCTCTTTTATTACGAAAACAAAAAGGGTCTCCTTCTATATGAAAGAGACCCTTTTTACTGTTAACTTACTTTTTTCAAATTGAGAGCTGGTTTTTTGATTCCGCCTTTTTTTACAACATATAAGCCGATAAAGATTATAAGCCCGCCAACGAGTTGCATCATATTGATTTGTTCTCCAATTGTTACTGCCGCAAAGATAACTGCGAACAATGGTACGAGATACATATAAACCATTACTTTCGTCGAACCGATTTGACTAATACCGACATACCACATTGCTAGTCCAAAGATTGTCGCAAAGATGATTGAATATGCTAGTGATCCCCAGCTTGGCGTATCTACTGGCCACGTTAATGTATTTACGTTAAATAAACAGTATATAACTAGAGGTACAATTCCAATTAAAGTAGACCATGATGTAACTCTCATTGCGGAGTATTTTGTAATAAGAGGTTGTGCTAATATTGGATACCATCCCCACGCAATTGCTGCGACTAATCCAATTATATTTCCGAGCCATGCATACTCGTAAGTAGCTCCTCCTGTATGACCTGTTAATAAAACGAATGCGGCACCAATAAAGGCTACTATTGAACCTATTTGTACTTTCATCGAAAAGCGTTCTTGTTTGTGCAATACTGCTAATATCCCTGTAAATATAGGTGACATCGCAATTAGTAATGAGGCGTTCGTTGCTGAAGTATATTTCACAGATAGCATAAACATCGTTTGATACATTGTCGTACCAACGATACCGACTGCTACTAATCGTAACCAATCTTTTCTTTCAATACGTAATGAGCGTTCCATTAAAAATGTAATAAGTAATAATACCGGTGATGCTACTAAAAATCGTAAACTATTAAATTGAATGGATGACATAAATGCCACGCCATACTTTCCAATTGTATAATTTGCTCCCCATACTAATGCTACTGATACTAGGAGCCATTCCATTTGCCATCGTTTCATCCGAATCTCCCCTTCCATATTTAGCATAGTAAAATTGGCTGGATAAAACACCGTCCAATTGGCTGTTTTTTTACCCAGCCAATTTGCTATACTTGATGTAGTGAAAAGATACGGAGGCGTTTTTTATGGAATGGAAGCTAGATAGTGACAGTAAAATCCCTATTTATCAGCAAGTTGTTGACTTTATTGAAAAACGTATTACATACGGAGAACTTCCTCCAGGTAGCTTCCTCCCTTCCGAACGGAAATTAGCTACACAGTTAAATGTAAACCGAAGTACAGTAACGACTGCTTATAATGAACTACGTGCTATGGGAATTGTAGAAAGTACGTCTGGTAAAGGGACACGCGTAAGTACACATATGTGGGGCGTTTCCCCAACATTAACGCCGAACTGGAGAAATTTTGTAGAAGGTGGCACGTTTTTACCAAACTTACCGTTACTTCGCCATATTCGAGCAGAAGTACAACAAAATGAAAATATTATAGATTTTGCAAACGGAGAGCTCGGTTGTAATCTTTATCCTCACGATCAACTACAAACAATTTTACGAGAACAACCGTTAACGCATTCATTAAGTTATGATCATCCGCAAGGCTACCTCCCGCTAAGACAAGCGGTCGTAAAATATATGAAGGAATATTTAAAAGTTGAAGCGACTGAGCAGTCTATTATGATTACTTCTGGCGCACAGCAAGCCTTGCACCTTATCGTACAATGTTTATTAAATCCAGGTGATGCTGTTGCTTTCGAAAGTCCTTCACACTGTTATTCCCTGCCATTATTCCAATCAGCAGGTATTCGTATTTTCCCGTTACCCGTCGATGAACACGGTATTAATCCAGACGATGTGCAAGAATTATATAGAAAGCATCGTATAAAAATGATCTTTTTAAATCCAAACTTCCAAAATCCTACGGGCACAATGCTTCATCCTAACCGTAGAAAAAAACTATTATCACTTTGCGCAGACTTACGAATTGCGATTGTTGAAGATGACCCTTCTAGTTTACTTACGCTAGAAAAGAAACAACCTTGCCCTACTTTGAAATCAATTGATGAAAATGGAACTGTCATTTATGTACATTCTTTATCAAAAATGATTGCGCCAGGATTACGAGTCGGCTGGCTTGTCGCTCCGCAGTCTGTAGTAGAAAGATTATCAGACGCAAGGCATCAAATGGAATTAGGAATGAGTATATTCCCGCAGTGGCTTATGCAACAATTTTTCGAAACGGTACCATTTCAGTCTCATATCGTACCATTACGAAAACAACTAGCAGAAAAAAGAGACGTTATCGTCCGCGCTCTAAACGAGCAACTTCACGATAAAATCTCTTTTTCAAACCCGTCCGGCGGTATATACATATGGGGAAAATTAAAAAAACCGATAAACGAAAAACAACTCATTATGCAAAGCTTAAAACAAGAAATAGCCTTTATGCCGGGGAGTATTTTCGGCGCGAAAGATGGTTATATTCGTTTATCTTATGGAAAAGTGAATATTAATCAAATTGAGGAAGGTATTTCTCGTTTGCGGGAGGCTATTTTGGTTTGTGAAAATAAGTAGTATCCTTGCATATCATCAATATAATTTAATTCATTTTTAATTAAGTACATAAACTAAACAACACTTTAGTTTATGTACTTGTATTGGTTCATTTTTTTATTTCAATAAAATATGTATCATAAGATTCTTTCAAAGTATAGCCTAGCTTTTTTGCTAGTTCAACAGATTCAGAATTTGCTCCATCCCAACTAGGATATTTTCCTCTATCTAAACAATCTAATATAATTGCAGATGCTACAATCATAGCTAAACCTTTTCTTCTATGTTCAGGATGACTCGCAATTTCAATCTCGATACCATCATCAAATATACTGAATGATGTTGCAGCAGAAACAACTTGTCCTTTATTTAAAATGGCGTACCCTACGCCCCTATTAATAAAATCATCGATTGAATCAAACTGACTAGTAAAATCTTCTGAGAGTGCATGAAATGAAGATGACTTTGCTATATCTTTATCAATTTTTTTCATTTCATAATTTTGGGGTAATGTAGACAATATATCCCGTATGTATTCTTTATCTAAATCGCCGGGGTTCTTATTAAATCTAAACCTTTGAAACTTCTCAATTGATCCTTTGTGAACAGTCTCTATCCGTTTTTTCCATTCATCCGAATCAACAATGGCAAGAGTAAAATCAGGTAGATTATATAATAATTCTTCCGCCTCTTCTGCGTTTGGATTCCCGGCATAAAACACAAAAATTCCTACAGTTATTTGAGCAACAGTTGGATTTTCGAGATTGTCTACCCACGCATTTCCCATATGCCCTTGGAGATAGGAAAGTACAATCGTACTATCGAAATCATCAAACATCTCAACTAACTTTTGCCTTACATTGTTATCTGCTTTATAAATCATTCAATTCCTCATTTCTGAAAATTTTCATTATTACACCAATTGTATATTAACATATATTTTAAATTATATACAATTTTTGCAAGTTGAAATACAAAATCCTCGTTTGACAAAACCTAAATCTACCATTATCATCAACACGAACCTAGTTATAGGAGTGATACCAATGAAAATCTATGTTGATGCAGATGCTTGCCCTGTAAAAGATGTAATTATTTTTGAAGCTACGAAGGCAGAAATTCCTGTTACCCTCGTTACAAGCTTTTCTCATTATTCTAATGCAGAGCAGCCAAAAGGCGTGGAAACAATTTATGTTGATTCTGGAGCTGATGCTGCAGATTACCGAATTATGCAGTTAGCAAAAAAAGAAGATTTAATCGTAACACAAGATTACGGTCTTGCTTCGCTTGCTTTAGCAAAAGGCTGTATCGTTCTTCATCATAAAGGGTACAAGTATACGAATGAAAACATTGACCAACTATTACAAACACGTTATTTAAGTGCAATGGTTCGAAAAAGCGGTAAGCGTACAAAAGGACCAAAACCATTTACAGCAGAAGATAAAGAGAAATTTAGAGCGCTCTTTAAAAGTATGATCCCACTCTAGAAATGAACCGTCTATTTGTAGAGAAAGAAAAGAAGAGAATATCCAAATGAACATTCTCTTCTTCAGGTTTACCCGTTTAAAATGCAGGTAAATTATCTAAGTTATTTTCTTTTATTCCATCCGCTTCACTACGTATAATATCTCTACCATACTTATGAAATACGTCCACATGAGCTAATTTCCCTGATTTCGCTTCATTAAGAGCAGTCATATAATCTAACTCTCTTCCGCTACTTGTTTTAAACGCTATTAAATCCCCATCATCATTTTTACGAACGGCAACAATTTGTTCTGCTCCTGTATTAACTTCATGGCCTACTTCAAATTGAGCTTGTTCTTCTCCTTGATGTAAATAATCATTATACACTTTTTCAAAATCTTTTTTGTCCATTAAACTCACCTCCAACACATTTTATTAGTATGGTTGGAAGGTGTTGGTTTTATGTGCTTTTTTATTACCGTAACAAGACTTTACTACTCCAAATACATAATACAGATCATAATTTAGCCTAATATATATTTATTTTATAAATCCTTTACTACTTAATTTAAGCTGAATTTAAGTGTT
>NZ_BOQB01000039.1 GCF_018332475.1 Bacillus sanguinis
ATTAATTTTTTATAGAAATCTTCTTGTGTATGCATTAATAGTTAATTCCTCTCTTAAAATTTTAAGCTCCCTTTTATGGATGCAAAAGGAACCAGTTACTTTTAATTTCTATATTAAGATTCTGAAATGATTGTATTTTGTAATTTTATAATAGGGATCCCCATATAAAAATAAAAGTCCTCACAATGAAGTGAAGACCCTTGTTTTTTATCATCCGCCAGTATGGCCGTGAGCATATTGTACAATTTTTTCCTCACTAAGCGCTTTCTGTGTATCAGTTGCATGGCTAGAATTCAAAATAAATGTGAATGCAGCTGTAATCCCGATTAAGCTAAAAATTACTTTTCTCATTTTAAAGCCTCCTTCTCAAAGTTTTTTTCTTCGGCTTGATGGCTAAGGTAAAAATAATCACTTGCTTTTGAACGGTTATTCTCTTGATGGAATAAAACTGCTAATTTTTTAGCGTATTCTTGTACGTACTCATGTAGGTTTTCTCTCTCAAAATAAGAGATTCCTGTTTTAATTGTCTTTTCTAATTCGTCAGCGGTTACTTTTTGATTTAACTTTTCTAAAATCCAAAAGTGATGTTCGTACTCTTCATTTTTAAGCTCTTTACAAACTTCTAATCCTTTATCTATAAGGTTAGAAGTTTCCTCTGAATCTCCCATTTCCATATGCTCTCTAGCCTTAATAAAGATTGCTTTATAGTCTTTAGGGAGTTCTTGTATTACTTCAGATAAGTATCGTATTGCTAGTTCAGATAAATTTTGGCCAGCATACATTAATCCTAAGTTGTGACGAACAAACGTAATAAATTTTTCTTCACCTGATTTTTTAAATGTATTAATAGCTGTAATAAAGTGTTCTTCAGCTTCTTCAAATTGTTTTAAGTGTGTACAAGCTAAACCAATTAAATTATCACATAACGCAATAGTAGCCTCATATCCTGCATGCTTTTTAAAAATCTCTTTTGCCTTAGTTGCTTCTTTGATAGCCGCCAATGGCTTATAGATATGATAATGGAAAGTGGATAGTTTGAAATAAAATTCTCCATGTTCAACTTCATCCGGGATATGGTTTAATAGTTCTTCAGCTTTGTTGTAATGTTCTTTCGCACTTGTAAAGTTACCTGTAATATTTGAATGAATAGCTTTAAAGAAATGGTAGTAGTACGATAAAAACTGATCTGCAGGCACCTCTAATGATTCAACCTTATCAAAACTGTCTTTTCCAATGCTTAAACTATCAACCATATATTGATGACGAAAATCTAAAAGAGAATAGTATAAAAGCAGGTTTTGGTCCTCTTCAATATTGTGTATTTTTTGATCAATTTCAACTTTTAATTTATGCGCCTTTCCAATATGTCTGGCACGAATCTCTATATACCAGTCATTTAACATTTTTGTGATTTGCTCATTACCCTTTATCGAAGCAATCATTATATATTCCCCCATCCTATAGAGTATCCTATTTATTACCATCATAGCAGAAAAGCAGGATATATTATGTAATTTTAATTTATTTATCAATAAAATTCTGAAAAAAAAGTTAATTCACTCATCGCTCAAAAAACAACAATAAACTTCATTAAGTTTATTGTTGTTTTTCGTATATATAAAATATATAATTTATATATATATTATTCTAAAATTAATACTCTGAAAGGGGGAGTGCCGAGATGAATATTAATAAGCTATAAGTGAAGAAGAAGGAATTCAACTCAGTAAAGAAAGAATTGTAGAAGTAAGAGAGAAGTGATTTTCATAACTGGGAAGGGATAAATATAATGCATAAATCTAATGAAAAAACCAATGCAAATGTTATAGTGTGTTTTTTTATAACTATTATTACGATTATAATTGTGTGGTTTATTTTTCCGGCAATACAGTCAGCTATGACAGAATATGAAATTGAAGAAGAGACAGTAAAAAAAGGAAGGTTAGTACAGGCGAAGGTTATCGATAAAAAATTTATTGAAGGCGATCCTGGAAATCCTCTTATGGGTGATACAGGTTCTCCAGACAAACATCTTATTACATTATATACGAATGAAAAGATGCGAATTATAGACGTGAAAAGTGATGTTTTTAACCAAATTGATGTAGGTAATGAAATAAAGGCTTATGAATATAAAGAACGCATAACAATAGAACAAGAAAAGAGAAAAAGTGGTTGGGATTAAGGGCAACTGCTCCAAGTGAATATGAAAATTTCACCTTTATTTAGTTAAGGGGGGATAGAAAAATTGAACGGTGATTTTTCGTGATTACATATATAATACATAATATAATGATATAATGTATTATATAAAAACCTAATACGTTTAGTTTACATAAATTGAAATGGGGTTGAACAAGAATGAAAAAGAGTTTACTTGAAAAGATTTTAAGTGCATTATCAAATAATATACCCGCTAAGGGGCTTTCAAATTACTTATACCAACAAATTCAACAGTTAACATCACAAAAGGATATTGAAGCCTTTTCAGCTAATTTACAAGAACGAGTCAAGAATATTGAGTCAGCATCTCAATTCGAATTAGTGAATTTAGGCACAGCACTATATGCAGCGTTCTCAGCTGATAGAGAGTATAAAAAAGGTTGGATCGTAGATGCTTATTGGGAAGTGTATAATAAATGTAATTCAGCCAATCAAGCTGTATTAACTGGTGTTTCAGGCTGGTAAGTTTTTTTATCACTGAGTAATAAATTCAACAGTATAAAAACAGGATACTTCTTTAAGGAAGTATCCTGTTTTTATTCAAATTGTCTTTTTTCTAATCGATCAATGGCTTCGCGTTTCTTCTCGTTATTAATATTAGTATAAATACTAGTAACTTCAACAGAGGTATGGCCAAGTTGATCGCGTAATAATACTAGATCCTTATTTTCTTTATAATGATTTGTAGCATAGGTATGTCGTAGTTTATGAGGACTGCGTTTTTCATCAAATGCACTTGTATATTTATCTACTAAATTTTGTATGGCACGGACAGAAAGCTGGGTGTATTTTCCTTGGTACCTTGTTACAAACATAATTTCTTCTTCTGGAGGACAACCATACCTTTCTTGGCGTACTTTCAAATACTCTTGTACATCATCTAGACTGGATTGAGTAGCAAGTATGGATGATTTTTTATTCCCTTTACGAATCACTTTGATAGTTTTTTGGCGGAAATTAACGCTAGATAGGCTAAGACTTGCTAATTCTGATACACGTAGCCCTGTACCTAAAATAAGGCTAATTAAGGCAATATCACGTTCTTTGTCACGTAAAAAGTAATTGTATTTACGAGTAGAAGTTTCTTTCAGAATAAATTCATAATCGTTTGCTAGAAAGCGCAGGAATGCAGCATCATCATTATTATTAAATATCATATTCGCTACATCATCTGCTCTTGCTGCAGCATCTATTTTTTCTTTATGTAATTCTATTTTATCCATTACATTTCGTGAAAGATAGCTATTCCCATATTCATCTTCAGTTTTTTGTGAAAGGTATTTAAAAAGAGATTTTAAAGCCGAAAAGGTCCTGTTAATTGCTTTGATTTCAATACCTTCACTCTTAAGGTACATATGAAATCGATTCACTTCATTTAAAGGTAGGCTTTCTAACAATTCAATTGGAATTTCATGTATTTCAGTTGCGACATTTCCATTTATGACCGCTATTCGTTTCTCAATCATCCATTTAAAAAACTTTTCAAATTCTGTTATATATCCATATAAAGTAGCAGGGGAGAGCATTGCTTTCATTTCTATATATTCTACTACATACCAGGGCATATTTTTTTTGTGCTTTTCGACAAGTGATTTAAAGCGTTCTTTTTCTTTGTTACTCATTTTATACACCTCTAATACTTTGGAGTATTATACTGATTTACTTTTGGGAAATTCCCAATTAGATTTTTTTAATTCGGGATGAATTTTTTGAATAATTAATTCTGCTTTCATCATTATCTCTTCAAAACTCTCCGTTAAAAAGTCAAACTTCCATTTATATAGGGAGTTATATACTCTAGGTATTGATTGCCTACGAGCAATATTTCCCTTAATTTGGGGATTTTTAGATACTATTGAAATAATATTTGATTTTAATTGATGTAATTCTTGACTTGAAAGATACCCTTCCGTTGGTAATTTAACTTTTAAAATAAGATCTTGATAATTAAATTCCCAATAGAATGTTATTTTTTTATTAGAAATGGTTTTATCTAACCATCCTGGTTCCCAATTCATAATTGGATTATTATTACCACTGTAAATATTCCAGGCTATTTCGTTTTTTGAATTGGATTTTAGATGTTTGTAAAGGTAATAAAAAGCAGTGAAATGCGTACGATACCCGTTCTTGCGCCAAGAATCTTTATCTTTAATATTAGTTAAAGTAGGAAGTAAGTTCTTAATGGTTTTACCTTTTTTTAACTCGACTTGCAAAGAGTCCATCCAATCCCTGTATATATAGTGCTCACTATCAATGTTATTAAAGGCAGACATGATATCATTTAAGCAAAAAGTATTAAAGTGCTTATGTTTTGGAATCTGACAAATTTGAGAAGATCCAAACAGGAAAAGAATAAATATAGCATCTTCGCTGCTGTGAAAACCATCGTAGGTTGCAGTAAGTTGGTCTTTTTTGGCTATAGTGTCAACTTTCATTTCGATTACTATATATTTTAGGTCACCATTATTTAGTGTTATTTCAATAACAAGATCCACTCTTTTTCCACTTCCGATAGAAAATTCGGGTTTACACTCTATAAAATCAATATCCGAACTTTTGAAAGGGGGGAGGATGCCACACATTTTATATAAATTGCGAAGCACATTTGATTTTTCGTTGTGATCAATCAATTCATTGCTTGAGTCTAACAACCATTTTATAGCACCTGTATGAACTTTTTCAAACTGATACCCTACAATATCTACAAAATTAGATCTCACAGTAAAAAACATCCTTTCATAGTGGGAAATTTGATTATATACGAAGAATAAAAAAACAGCTATCTATTCTTCACGTTAAATACAATTTTAACGAACAAATGTTCTTGTCGTTTTGAAATCATATTCTATTTACTAATTCGCTTGAAAATTTCATTATGGATGATTCATACGTCATTCATACTATAACATTTACAAACTATTATTTAGTGTTGGGAAAGTAGGACTCTGTACTATAAGGCACTCTTGTATTCATTACCTGATAAATGGTTAACTGATCAGCTAATATTTGTTTTTCACTGGCATGGTATTCTTTAAATACTTGTAGTAAATTGAAGTAGACGGGTGTTTCTTCATAATATAATTCATTGTATGCTTCAATAAGATCTTCGAAATTATACTTCAAACCTTTACTGAAACATACTTTTTCATGTTTAAAACGAGGTTCCTCAAAGTAATCTTTTATTTCATTCCAAGCTGTCTCAATGTCTTTTCCGTCTCGTATTCTAGGAATCATTAAACCACAGAATAGTTGTACAAATGTTTCTGCTTGCAAATATCTTTTTTCTACTTTTTTTGTTTTTTCTTTCATAAAAGGAATTTTCATATTAATTCTCCTCAACTTATAATAAATGACAATAACATCATAACATATAAATAAGACAATACCAACTGTTCGTTAAATCGGAATTTAACGAACAGTTGAGGAAATGTGAGTTAAACTCCCCTCCTATCTTAATGTACTGTACAAAGGCATGAAACTCTAAACTCTCATTTTTGGGACTAGCTTGGGCCAAGAAAATCCAAACTAAAGTTTTATAGATTTACAGAACTAAATACATGTGATCTTGTGTGAACGTATATGTTTAAATACTACGTTACTTTTATTTATAAAAAAGGCATCCTAAGATGCCTATCTATTCTGTAACAAATTTAAATACATAGTACATAAAAAATAGACAAGATAGATAGGCTAGCCTGCCAGCAACGGATTCTCTCATAAATTTCATAAGTATGACTTTGACAAGCAATGCTAAGAATAACGGTATAAATAGTACCATAGCAAGTTTGATCGCTATGTCATTCATTATTGGATTAAATGGTTCGAAATTAATTATAATATTCACTTACCTTTCTCTTATCGTTCTATTTAAAGAATAAAATTATACAAATAAACTCGCTAAAAAGATACCATAAGGTTCCTTCCTCCAACTGAACAATCTTAATTTTAACCGGTTCTTTTGCAAATATAAGACGCATTTCAGGGAACAATCAGGATTCCTACCGAAATTGTTCTTTTTTGTCATATGCATGGCTTCTACTCCTATATAATATTATCCTTTATAACAAAAAAGCACTGCTATGATTTCTAGGAGTATTGAAAATGTTCTATCGTACTAAATTCACTTTATAAATAGAACATATAATAAAAGACCTTGCTACACAAAATAGCAAGGTCTAGATATAGTAAAATAAGCACCTTAGAGATTTATAGGTGCTTTTATTTAAATTCATTTCCACAAAATAAAATGTAAAAAACTAAAAAAGCAAAAAGGACACTTTTTTAGTTTTTTAGCTTCCCAGCACAAATTTGAAAAAAGATTTCAAGCTATCCTTCACTATCTTTAAATTTTCCTCTTAAATTCTTCTCAAAGATAACCCTATTATCTTCCATCTTATTATAAGTTTGAAATAAAGCTTCTCTTTTCTTTTTTCTTACCCTTGGTTCTGGAGGATAACATGACGGACATTTTGCAGCCCCTTCATGTCTAGCTTTGACCATTGCTTTATATTCATGTCCACACTTACCACAAATCCACCATGCTCTTTCGTTACATCTGGTAGATGTCTCCTCTGGTGTTGTTACACCATATACTTCTTTATTCTTTGTAGGATGCCATTCTTTTGCTATTTCTGGGTTATGAAGAGCAATTGACTGTTGATACTTTTCACAAGTTCTACATCCCTTACCATTTTTCACTCTTAAATTTATTTTTTCTCTCCACATATGACCTTCTTTACAAACCCACATTACTTCTTCATTTGAAGTATAAATTGCCTCATATGGATTTCGGAATTTCTGCCGATAACATGTGTCAAAGATACAAAACTCCTTTGCTATCTCTGGATACATTGTTGCTAATGAGTTGTCTTTGCAAACTTTCTTATTTGAACAGTATGGACACACAGTTTTATCATGAAGTCTACTTCTAACAGACTCCTTCCACTCATGACCCTTACCACATATCCACCATCTAACATTCCAATTCTCTTCATCAATCATCTCATTATCAGGTGTTACATCTGCATTTCTTTTGAAATTCCATTGCTTAGATAAATCTGGATCAATACATCTAAGTGATTTAGCTTCTATTTTATTAACATTGTTTAATTTATCTAGCTGCTGCTTTTTCTTCATACACTTTGGACAAAGCTCATCTTCAACTTTCAGCCTATCATTAGGAGTTGATCCCCAAACATGTCCCTCAGAGCACTCCCACCAAATATATTCGTAACTTCCATATGTAATATCTTCAGGATTCAAGTGACCATTCTTGATAGGATGCCATTCACTTAACAGCTTTTTAGAAAGACCTGTATTTATAAGTAAATTAATCATAGTATTCTCACCTCTATTTTTCTGATTCAATCCACCATTTGTCTGCGTTCAATTCTTCTGTAGTCATCTCATACTCATCTAATTTAACAATTTCATTTTCCCTATTAAAAAAGCAAGGCTTTACAAATATAGAAGCATTTCTATAACTATAACTTTCACCTTTATACGCTTCAATTTTAGAAATTTCTAGCTTATAAACATATAATGGATGTGAATATATTTGTCCAACTTTAAAAGTTTTATCACTATTGTTTTCCGAAGAAATCTCTTCAACTATCACTTTACTTGGAGTACCATGGAAATGACTATCCCACATTACGTTTCACCCTAACTTTAAATTTATTTAATTCTATTGTATCAGAATATTCACACGTGCAATTAGGAAAAAGGTATAATTTTATCATTATTTTCATCTATTATAATAAAATAAGTTAAAGATATTACTGGCTAAGTAGTTAAGAGTTTTTTGTCCTATGTTCAAAAGGTTTAGACTTTCATGTCCTGTTATTAAGACATGAAAGTACCTACAAAATTTATAATAATGGCTATTTATCAAAGATTCTTTATAAGTTTTTAGTTTAGAGTTTTTTGGAACTTGATTGGATAAGAAAATCAAGTTCCAAAACTTTATTGATATACAGAACTAAATACATGTAATCTTGTGTGAACGTATAGGCTTAAATACTACATTACTGTTATTTATAAAGAAAAGACATCCTAAGATGTCTTTCTACTCTGTAACAAATTTAAATACATAGTACATAAAAAATAGACAAGATAGATATGCTAGTCTGCCAGCAATCGATTCTCTCATAAATTTCATAAGTATGACTTTGATAAGCAAGGCTAAGAATAACGGTATAAAAAGTACCATAGTAAGTTTGATCGCTATGTCATTTATTGTTGGATTAAATGGTTCAAAATCAATTATAATATTTACTTACCTTTATGCAACTTCTTATTTATATAGTTTAATATAAATAAACTCGCTAAAATGATACCATAAAGTTCCTTTCTCTAACTGAACCACCTTAATTTTAACCGGTTCTGGTGCAAATATGCATGGCCTCTACTCCTATATGATATTACCCTTATATAACCAAAAAAAGCAACGCTATGGACGCTTTAGCCTACATATTCTTCAACTTTACTAAAGATACCATTAATAGATGGAGGGGTATAATTATAATCGTTATCAGTGAACATTAAAAAAGATGATTCCGATTGAATATCGGAACCATCTTTTCCGGGCTTGATTTTTCAGTTTTTTTTTATTAAACTGTCCATTTTAAAGGGTACATTTCAGTTGACTCCGCACCTTTTTAAAAATAATTTATATGAATGTAAATCGCCTTTAACACCACAGTAAAATCTATAATATCAATGTTACATCTTACTACTTTGTATCCCATTTTTCTAAATGGAAGTAGAACAATACCCCATCTTTTGTATTAGTTACACCGTACTTTACATTATGTAAATCTAATATATTTTTTACAATTGAAAGTCCAAGACCCGTTCCACCATATACTCTTTTTCTTGATTTATCCACTCTATAGAATTGATCCCATATTTTATCTATGTTTTCTTCTGCTATATGTGCCCCTTTATTTTCAAACCCTATATATACGTCATGTTGTTTCTCGTTTACATCTATCACAATGGTTCGATTCGCATCTGTATAGCGAATCGCGTTGGTAAACAAGTTTGTTATGACCTGTTCTAACAGATGTGTTTTACCTTTAACACAAACATTATCTATATTTAATTTGATGTGTAGTGATTTTTCTTTAATTTGAACTTGTAAATCTTTTGCTGCCTTTTGAATTAAATTCCCTATATTAACCTGCTCCATCTGTATTTGGTACGTTCCGGATTCATATTTAGCCAAATTCAACATTTCATCTATTAACACATTCATTTTCTCTATTTCTTTTTCTAATGCTTCCCAATAATATTGATTCATTTCAGGCGCGATTCCATCTTGCAGCATAGATGCAGATATTTGCATGACACTGAGTGGCGTTTTTAATTCATGCGAAACGCCTGCAATGAAATCTTTTCGTGTCTGTTCTAATTTTTTCTCTTTTTCTAAGTCTGTTTTTAACTGATTGATATATCCTTCCATTCTTTCTGAGAGTTGATTAATATTAGAGGAAAGCTCACCAATTTCATTTTTTGATTTGATAGAAAGCTTATCTTGAAATTGAAATTGCATTATTTTTTTCGTTGCTTCATTAATTTTTAGTAATGGTTTGGTAATAATTCTTGAATAATATAAACATACAACCAGCGATAGAATCAGCACAAATGCTATAATATATATAATAATCACTCATTACATCTGTCACTTTTGTAATCGGTTGTAACGAAGACAATGTATAAATGAATTCATTTACTTGTCCATTTTGCATGAGTGGTTTTATCGTTTCTAGATACTTGATTCCATCTATACTGATTTCATTCTGAACCCATTCGTCTCCTTGTAATTTCACTTTATCGCTGATCCATTCCGATTGAAATTGCAAAATACG
This sequence comes from Bacillus sanguinis, assembly GCF_018332475.1. GTDB lineage: Bacteria > Bacillota > Bacilli > Bacillales > Bacillaceae_G > Bacillus_A > Bacillus_A sanguinis. Next base: position 10,098 of record NZ_BOQB01000039.1, read on the forward strand.
ATTTGCAAACACCTCATTACTATACAATGTATTATTCATTTTTGAATTGAAGTAAACTGGGAAATTTATCTCTGTTACAATTCCCTCTAAGAAATAATATTTCTCACTTTCTTCTTTTGAAAAAACCTTCATACCATTTTTAGCACCAGACATCATATATTTATCAATCTGATAATAAGTAGGTGCAACAAAATTTCCATCATAACCTTTTATTCTCAATGTTGTAGGAATCACTATGTCTTTATTCGATCTTTTACTTACTGTATCCATGATAGCTAGTTTAGTCGTTTTATTGAGTAAACTTGTAATTAATATACTGAAATTAGGATCCATATCTTTCTTTGCATTGATTAAATTATTAAACACAACCTTAGAGGATCGACTCGAATCATTTTTATCAACTGTTTTTATATAATGATCTCCTGATGGTAATTTCTTGATATTGGCTTCTTTATCGAGCCTAGCAATCATAATACCCTGCTGATTAGCATACGAGAGTTCCTTCCTCTGGAGTGTATTTTCATCCTGTTTATGAGCTTCATAAAATGTATAGTACCGTTGTAATTGCTTCTGAACATTTTCTTTTTCTTTATCTATATATAAGTATTTCATCACATACATTTGTCCGAAAAAGATAGCTGCGATAATCATGCAACATAGTAAAAAGGTAAGAGAAAATAACTGAAACACAATCTTCTTTCTCATCATTTTTCTACCTCAAATTTATAACCCGTACGAACAACTGTAATAATGTGTTTTGCTTTCTCACCAAGTTTTAATCGTACATTACGCATATGTGCAGTTAGTGTTTTATCATCTCCATCATAATCGTATCCCCAAATATTTGTGATTAACTGCTCTCTTGATAGTACTTGTTCCTTGTGTTGCATTAAAGAGTGTAAAATTTCATATTCTGTATGTGTAAAATCTATTTTTTGTCCATCTATTGAAACAGAACGTGCTGATTTATCTAAGCGAATACCACATAAATTAATACAGTCCTGATATTGTACTTGTTGATTTGTATCTTTGAACAAACGTTTTGCTCTCGCTAATAAAATAGACGGTTTAAATGGTTTTGTTACATAATCGTCTGCCCCAAGTTCAAATCCAAGTAACGTATCATCTTCATCACTTCGTGCCGTTAATAGGATAATAGGAACATTAGAATTCTTTCGAATACGTCTACACACTGACCATCCATCCATTAATGGGAGCATAATATCCAAAATAACTAAACTGATATTATGCTCTTGTTCAGCAAACAAATCTAGCCCAATTTGACCATCTTCCGCTGTAATTACTTCATATCCATCATGCGAGAAATAATGGGCTACAGTCTCTCGGATAATCTGTTCATCTTCAACTATTAAAACTTTTTTCATCTCTATTCTCATCCAATCTACGTTCGTTTTACATTGAAACTGTCATCGCTTGTCTTCCCATTTGAATCCAGGCTTGTTCAAAACTATTCCGATCAATTGCTCTGTGTTTGTCCTTCTTTAGTGGATCGTTAATATATACATATTGTTCATCATAATCGGTCACAACGACACTATGCTGGTGATATGTCACTTTCATTTCTCCTGCATCTGTACGCCATGTATAAAATTCATCATCAGGTAACCGTTTAAAACGGGCATTTGTTAATACCCATACAGGTTGCCCTCTGTCTATCGCCTCATATATTTGCTGAGGTTCTTTGTGACTTAGATCCTTCACTTTCTCTTCTGAAACATACTCCTTTGCCAATTCTAAAATCGGCTCTACATAAACACCTAGTCCAGGTTTATCAAATGTAGCTATATCCCCAATAAACCCTTTGTGCATATTCCCCTTTATACCCTTTCCCTGAAATGGTACAGACTTTATCTTTGCAGCGAGTTCCATCTTATCGACTTGTACACCTGAAAATTGCAACACCATAGCAAGGCTCGTTACTTCACAACCTCTCATCAATTCTGGTTTTTGTAGAATCAGCGGCACATCCAATGGCCTTACTATCACTTTTTCTTGCTCTATGGGCCTATTTTCTTTTTCAAGTACCTTTTCTGATTCTACTGATTCATTTCTCATATATTCTACTTCTGATTTTGCATTCTCCTCTTGTGGTATTGCAGGTTGTATTTTAGTAAATATAGGAATATCACCATGTGACATACCAATGTTTGTATTTAATACTGATAGTGTAAATACAAACAGGGTTGTTTTTCTAAATGGATTCATCATTATCTCTCCTCGATGCTTTATAAGGAGAGTGTAATTTGTTTATATTTAGATAAAATCATATTTATAGAAAGACAAAGTAAAATTCATATCAAGATTATATAAAGATAATTGCTTTACGTATTAATCTTATGTGCTACAAATATTGCTTTCAACAAGCAATATTTAACTTCTTTAAGTTCACGTTCTAATTTTTCGTACTTTGCAAAAAGTCCTCGAATTCTTTTCATTAAAGTATAATCTTCGAGATTTTAGGTATGTGGTTTGATTATTATTTACAAATCCTATTGCTATATGGTAATTACTATTTATCAACAATTATTTGTGAGATTTTAGTTTAGACTTTTATGTCTTTCTACACTTGTACATGGACATAAAATAGATACTTTTTAGAAGAGAAAGTATCCATTTTCATGAATATCTTTTGTTACTTATGTAGAATTAAATTTTAGTTGAATTTCACATTTAATTAGGTTTTACTATTTAGTTTTGTTTCAAATGCAGTTAAATTAGTTGAAGCCTTACTAAAATTTGGTTCAGAAAGTTGTTTAGGTCTTCGTACTTCTGTCTTCTATTGGAGCTACACCTTGTATCTCTTGTAATATAGAATTTGCTACATTTTCTCTATAAAATTCTTCAACTATATTTTTCAAATAAATACAATTTCTTTATTCCTTGAATAAAATCAATAACTCGGCATACAATACCTCTGCATCGAGCAGTTAGACTGGGCTAACTGCTCTTTTATTGAATAAATTTTTAGGGCATGTTAACAATATAGGTAATCCAAGTTTGAATACGAATAAACATTGTATTCATAGTATTTACTAGAGCAGTTAGTTTTTTCTAGCTGCCTTTTTGAGTTTTTCCGAATAAAATTCTAAATTATGTGTTCACGAGTAATAATGGTAGATAAAGAAATAGGAATTCATCATTTATTTAGTTGAGTGGATATGCAGGGGAATTTACTCCGTTATTGGATAAGGACGGAAAGTCAATGTTAAAACTATATATTCGAATAAAACAATTTATATTATTCAACTATATGGTAGCTTTAGTTTCACAAGGAAATAAACAACTTTATTATCTGTTTTGATTTCAGAAGTAAAGCTGAACTTAACTTTTTTAAAAGGAGATACTACAATTTAAGCAGTGCCTCCTTTACGTTTTTATAAGTGAGTTTTAATGACCTTATTGTTTCTATTCATTATGTCCAATGCTATAGATGGGCTGATGCAGCTTGAATTCACAGTGACTTCTTTAATTTTGTTTTTCCTTTTCTTCTAGGAATGAGCAGTTAGTTTTCTGCTGAATGCTCTTTTATATTAACTTGTTTGTCATCATATATTACGGATATGTAGCTATTAACTCATAGGGTCTTCTTTTAAAGAGCACTTGTACCTAGTGCTCTTTTTAGTTTCCTTATTTAGCTCACTTTTAATTTTACATAATATTTTTAATTCCGTTTATACTATAGTTGTAACTTTAAGTTACAACGTATTGTGGGTATCGTTATTGTTGGACAATAAAGCAGTTAGTTCATTGAGCTAGCTGCTTTATTATTTAAATAATAACAACATTAAACCTCTCCCTATAAATTGTTATTCATAACATCATTAGTTACTATATTTTAGTTTTATTTCCCACTTTTCCAGCATATTCTTTAAGAAGGGTGTTTAGCTAAAAAAGTTACCTCCTTATCGATGAGCACTCACTTATGTAGTGCTCCTTTTCATGCTGTACAATTCTGTTTTACTTGTATAATTATATATAGTTTCTTTTTTGAACCTCCCACATTCTTTTTTACAAGTTGCAATGAAACAGTTAGCTTTTTTCTAACTATCCTGTTTTTATTTTTCACTTTTTAGTTAAACGTACATATATTAACTTTGAACAATGGCCAATAGGATACTTAACCTACCTCTCTAAGAGCACATTTATATCTGTGCTCTTTTTTGAGTCACTTTAAAATAACGATTTTGTTTAGTTATCATTTGATTAATCATATTTAAAATTTTTTAACATATCTTAATTTTAATCAGGAATTACACTACCCCCCAGTAGATCTGTAGTTCCTGTAATTGAGCCTATAACTCTGATTAGAACCTGTTATAAACAACAGGTTCTATTTATGGTCATTCTTCATCCCCATCGTTGCGATAGGTAAGACTTTGAAGTTATCTCCATCTTTTGCGCCACTTAACACTGTACGTGCGAAATTCACTACATTCAAACACCTCTAGGCTACATTAAGCAATACAAACTTTATTAATGTATTCATTTCTAGCTTGAAGATAAAAAAATTCATGATTCCACATATTTATATTCTCTATCCATTTTGGATACTTTAAAAATGGATACTTATTTTATACATATTTTACTTGTATGATTTTAATCAAAATGTGAGGTGGTCGTTTATGATAAAAGGCTATGCAGCATTGCTTATTATAGATGTACAAGTGGGTTCATTTAAAGAAGAAAGAATGCTATATAAAGGAATTGAATTATTAAAAAACATTCAATTGTTAATCCATAAAGCTCGTACTGTCCAAGCGCCTATTTTTTACATGAAGTTTAATGGGAAAACAGGATCTTTATTAGAGCATGGAAATCCGGAATGGGCAATTCATGAATCTGTAGCTCCACTATCTGAAGATATCGTTCTTGAAAAAAACCACCCTGATTCATTTCATGAAACAAGTCTTCAACAAGAATTGAATAAAAGGGACATCGAACACATTGTGATTACAGGCGTTCAGTCTGAAATATGTATAGATGCGACGTGTCGACGTGCATATAGCTTAGGGTATGATGTTACTCTTGTTGAAGATGGGCATAGTACATATGACACTACATTATTATCGGCATCCCAAATTATTAAGCATCATAACGATATAATAGGTGAATGGTTTGCTGATTTGAAAAAAGCTCAGATAATTGAATTTTAATTAATCTTGAATAGGTTTTTCTTGATAGATATAGTACGAATCATTTAAATTTAGCTAAGGTATTAATCCTGTTTCCTATTATTAAATATATGTTTTACTGTATGCGATAATGTAATAATTATATTCTAATAATTAAATGCCCCTTTTAGGGCTACAGACACACCGTTATTAAGTAACAAAAAGCTTATTTTTTTCATTTTGGGGTAATTCTAAATTCTTAAGTTGATGGG
>NZ_BOQB01000040.1 GCF_018332475.1 Bacillus sanguinis
CACCTTTGAATTGGAATCAGTTATGGAAAAAAGATATATCCCTTTTAATTATATTAATGGTTGTTGTTCCGATTGCTGGAGAGCTTAATTTTCATCCTTTTAATGATATGTTTCGCGTTAGCTTTGGGACACCGCTTTTCTTCTTTTTATTACTATTTTTAAGAAGAATACCAGCAGCGGCTGCAGGTATCCTTGTCGGTATATGTGTCGTTTTATTCCGCGTATGTCTTGACTGGGTTATGCAAGGTTCTTTTCATATGACAGAATCATTTTATTTGCGTTATCCTGTGTTCTTTTATTATTTTATTTATGGAAGTCTTTTTTCACTTTGTAGGGTGAATAAGTTTCATCAGAAACCAATTGTTATTGGATGTCTTGGAATTACAATTGAAATTATCGCAAGTATGTCAGAACTAGCGATTTATCATATGGTCGTACTCGGTACAACGATAACAGTTTCTGAAGTAAATAAACTTATTATTATTGCTATTTTCCGTAGTTTCTTTGCGCTTGGATTTTTAAATATGATGAACTTATATGAAACGAAATTAAAAGAATCACAAGTTCGAAAAGAAAATGAAAAAATGTTCATGCACCTTTCAAATTTATATGTAGAATCAGTTCATTTGAAAAAAACGTTGCAAAATGCAGAGTTGATTACACAAGAAGCATATCAACTATATCGAAACTTACAAGCGAACGATGATTCCAACAGTAAAACAGCACTGAAAATAGCAGGAGAAGTGCACGAAATAAAAAAGGATAATCAAAGGATTTTTGCAGGATTATCTAAACTGCTATTAGATAAAAATGTGGCGGAGTATGTAGAAGGTCATGAGCTTACAGAAATGATTGTAAGAATAAATGAAAAGTATGCTGAAATGCTAGGTAAAGATATACGCTTTTCTAAACATATAGAAGGTGAACACGCTGCATACCACGTGTATACAGTGCTATCAATCTTTAATAACTTAGTTGCCAATGCGGTAGAAGCAATTGAAGATAGAGGTCTCATTCATATTAAATTATTTAAACGAGAGCAATATGTAATCTTTGAAGTAATTGACGATGGTCCTGGTATAGCCCAAAAATATAAAAAATTAGTATTTAAGCCCGGGTTTACTTCAAAGTATGATCAAACAGGAACGCCGTCAACAGGCATTGGACTTTCTTACATACATGAAATGGTAACAGAGCTCGGCGGAGAAGTAAGATTAGAAGACAATGAAACCGGAAAAGGGTGTAAGTTTATCGTTTGTTTACCGGAGTGCAGTTTAAAGCGGGAAGGGGAATAGATTTGTTTTATTATATCGTAGATGATGATGAAGTTTTCCGTTCAATGCTTTCGCAAATTATTGAGGATGGTGATCTTGGGGAAGTAATTGGAGAATCGGAAGATGGAGCTTTTATTGAAGCAGAACAGTTAAATTATAAAAAAGTAGATATATTATTTATTGATTTATTAATGCCGATGAGAGACGGCATTGAAACAGTTCGTCATATAGCGTCTTCATTTACTGGGAAAATTATTATGATTTCCCAAGTTGAATCGAAACAGCTCATTGGTGAAGCGTATACACTTGGTGTGGAATATTATATTACGAAACCACTAAATAAAATAGAAGTAGTATCGGTTGTACGAAAAGTGATAGAGCGTATTCGCTTGGAACGTTCTATATATGACATTCAAAAATCATTAAATAATGTATTTCAGTGGGAAAAGCCGCAAATGCGTAATGAAACAGTGCAAGAAGGTAAAAAGATATCAGATTCCGGACGCTTCTTGCTGGCAGAACTCGGTATTGCGGGAGAGAACGGAAGTAAAGATTTACTTAGTATGCTGGAATATTTATATGGACAAGAAAAGGCGCAAACATTTGAATTTGGATTTCCGGCATTAAAAGATATTTTTCACCAAATAACATTAAAAAAATTAGATCATATAGCTTCGGATGCAGATATAGATAAGGAGAGAAAAGCATCTGAACAACGTGTAAGAAGAGCGATTTATCAATCATTGAATCATTTAGCTTCTCTCGGACTAACAGACTTTTCAAATCCGAAATTTGAAAGCTATGCCCCGAAATTTTTTGATTTCACTGTAGTGAGAAAACGGATGACAGAAATGACAAAGGATGAAATAGCAACTTCTGGCCATATACGAATTAATACGAAGAAATTTATTCAAGTGTTGTATTTTGAGGCGAAACGGTTGATGGAGATAGAGTGAAGAAGGTGCTTATAAATAAGCATCTTTTTTTGTTGAATCAACATTTTATATTTTCTCCTGGAGCATGTAAAATGTTAAGTAAGAGAAAATGGTTTTACATTAAGGAAGTGTCAAAATAATGAGTTTTACATTAAATAAATCGATTATTAAAGAAGTATGCGGAGAAACCTCATATAAAAGAGGCGAAGCGTATTATAAAGCGAATAAAGTAATCGTGAATCATTATGATGAAACGAAAGAAATTTGTGAGGCGACGGTAAAAGGGAACGAAGATTTTCATGTTACAGTAGAAAAAGCTAAAAAGGGTGATGTAGTTGCGAGATGTAGTTGCCCTTCATTAGCATCTTTTCAAACGTACTGTCAACATGTTGCAGCCGTACTAATACAAATAAATTATAACCAGCAAACAGGCGGCACGGCCGAAAATATGAGCGGAAATGATCAATTAACGAGCGGGATGTTTCAGTTGTTTGCAGAAAAACCACTGCGGCCCAAAAGTAAACAACATCGTTTTGATACCCGTGAAATATTAGATGTTGCGTTTATATGTTCACCAGTAGCGACGAAAAGCGGTGGGGCTCTTCTGGGAATTCAGTTAAAACTTGCGAAAACATATTTTATAAAGCATATTAGAGAATTTCTTTCTAAAGTGGAGAAGAGAGAGCCTTTTCATTGTTCCAATGAATTTACATACACACCAGATGTACACAGTTTTAAACAAGAAACGGACGCGATTATACAACAACTCATTAAAATATATCATAATGAAAAAATGTATGAAGATGCACTAGAAGTACATGCGAAACAAGATGAAAGTATGATATTTATACCGCCAGCTTCGTGGAAAGATATGCTCTCTTCACTTTCTAAAGTAGAGTATGTACAGCTGAAACAAAATGAGCAACTGTTTCATGGCTTGCAAATGTCAAACGGTTTATTGCCATTACATTTTGAGTTTACGAAAGGAAATAATGGTGGGTTCACACTTCATATAGATGGCCTAAATCGTGTTCAAGTTATGGAAATGTATAACAACGCTCTTTACGATGGGAAATTATATCATTTACCTATGGAAGATTGTATGCGGCTTATTGAATTGCAAAAAATGATGAGTCGCTCTAATAGCAATCAGTTTTATATTCCTGAAAGTAAGATGGAACATTTCGTAGCGAAAGTTGTGCCAGGATTAATGAAACTTGGAACGGTACGAATTGACGAAGTAATATCAGATCGTGTTGAAACGCCGCCGCTAAAAGCAAAACTGTATTTAGATCGTGTGAAAAATCGTTTGTTAGCAGGCCTGGAATTTCATTATGGAAACGTCATGATCAATCCGCTAGAAGAAGATGGACAGCCTTCTGTTTTTAATCGTGATGAGAAAAAGGAAAAAGAGATTTTAGACATTATGGGTGAAAGTGCCTTCGCGAAAACAGAAGGTGGTTACTTTATGCATAATGAAGATGCTGAGTATAACTTTTTATATCATGTCGTTCCAACGTTAAAGGGCTTAGTTGATATTTACGCGACAACAGCAATCAAATTACGCATTCATAAAGGTGATACAGCACCTCTTATTAGGGTGAGAAGAAAAGAAAGAATTGATTGGTTGTCATTTCGTTTTGATATAAAAGGAATACCAGAAGCGGAAATTAAAGGTGTATTAGTGGCTCTTGAAGAGAAACGTAAATATTACCGATTAGCGAATGGTTCTTTATTATCACTGGAGAGCAAAGAGTTTAATGAAATTAATCAGTTTGTAAAAGAATCAGGTATTCGGAAAGAGTTTTTACACGGGGAAGAAGTGAATGTCCCGCTTATTCGGAGTGTGAAATGGATGAACGGACTTCACGAAGGTAATGTTTTAAGTTTAGATGAATCTGTTCAAGATTTAGTTGAAAGCATTCAAAACCCGAAAAAATTAAAGTTTACAGTGCCGCAAACTTTACATGCCGTAATGAGAGAATATCAAGTATATGGGTTCGAGTGGATGAAAACACTCGCTCATTACCGTTTTGGTGGTATTTTAGCAGACGATATGGGACTCGGGAAAACGCTGCAAAGTATTGCTTTTATAGACTCTGTTTTGCCGGAAATTAGAGAGAAGAAGCTGCCTATATTAGTCGTTTCTCCGTCATCTCTCGTTTATAATTGGTTTAGTGAATTGAAAAAATTCGCTCCACATATTAGAGCAGTAATTGCAGATGGAAATCAAACAGAACGACGAAAAATTTTAAAGGACGTAGCGGAATTTGATGTCGTAATTACGTCATATCCGTTACTGAGAAGAGATATAAGATCGTATGCGAGACCGTTTCATACACTATTTCTTGATGAAGCACAGGCGTTTAAAAATCCTACAACCCAAACTGCAAGAGCAGTGAAAACAATTCAAGCTGAATATCGTTTCGGATTAACGGGAACGCCTGTCGAAAATTCATTAGAGGAGCTATGGTCTATCTTCCATGTCGTATTTCCGGAATTATTACCAGGAAGAAAAGAATTCGGTGATTTAAGGCGTGAAGACATAGCGAAGCGCGTTAAACCTTTCGTATTAAGACGATTAAAAGAAGACGTATTACAGGAGCTTCCAGATAAAATAGAGCACTTACAGTCATCGGAGTTATTACCAGATCAAAAGAGACTTTATGCTGCTTATTTAGCGAAATTAAGAGAAGAAACGTTAAAACATTTAGACAAGGATACGTTACGTAAAAATAAAATTAGAATTTTAGCTGGTTTAACAAGACTGCGCCAAATCTGTAATCATCCGGCTTTATTCGTTGATGATTATAAGGGTAGTTCAGCTAAATTTGAACAACTGCTAGAGATACTAGAGGAATGCAGAAGTACAGGGAAGAGAATTTTAATCTTTTCTCAATTTACGAAGATGCTGTCTATTATTGGTCGGGAGTTAAATCGTCAAGCTGTTCCATACTTTTATTTAGACGGAAATACACCTTCGCAAGAACGTGTAGAGCTATGTGACCGGTTTAACGAAGGAGAAGGAGACCTATTTCTCATTTCTTTAAAAGCTGGTGGTACAGGTCTTAACTTAACGGGTGCCGATACGGTTATATTGTACGATTTATGGTGGAATCCTGCTGTTGAACAACAAGCAGCGGATAGAGCGTATCGAATGGGGCAAAAAAATACAGTACAAGTTATTAAGTTAGTAGCCCACGGAACAATTGAGGAAAAAATGCATGAACTGCAAGAAAGTAAGAAAAATTTAATCGCTGAAGTGATTGAGCCGGGAGAAGAGAAATTATCATCAATCACGGAGGAAGAAATTCGAGATATTTTAATGATTTAATATAAAAAGCTATGCTTTCAAATATATGAGAGCATAGCTTTTTTGTGTAATAATTATAATTTGTTTTGAAGAAAGTAAAGAGATAATACAGAATTTACTTTTTAGTCCCTTTACTTTTATATGGCTTGGCAGCTGCCTTTTTCTTTGCACTTGATTGCCAACGATTCCAGCCTTTACTTCCTGTACCTTGTCCTACACCTTTTTTCGGTTTTGCTTTCGTTTTACTCATATGATCACTCCGTTATATAAAAATCTTATTTGATAATAGTCAATGATTTAGAACATACTCTTTATAAATGACTATGATTGCTTTAAGTAAAAATAAACTGCTTGAATGCTATAGTATAACACGAATTTGCACGTAAACTGAAAGGAATTACAAAGAAAATGAAAATAATACGAAATACTGCGGATTCTATATTTCGAACGATTACATTACTTGTTGTGTATATGTTAGTCTCGGTTAGTGAAACGTTTTTTGGATTGACGAGACAGAAAAAGTAAAGATGTTAAATTAGCAACAATCAATAAAGCCGTAAAATAAAGAATTGAAAAATATTTTTAAATTTTTGTTGACTTTCTTTATTTTTTGTATAGAATAATCATTAATAAAATGTTTCAGAGATGTGACAACAAAACGACTATGAAAGGACGAGTAGTAGTAGGAAGTAGTCTAAGCGAGTCAGGGGTGGTGGGAGCCTGATACGAAGCCTATTATGAAGAACCTCCTGGAGTTGCTAACCGAAATCCTTTATAGGAAAGTAGACTTAGCCGGGAACTTCGCCGTTACAAGAAGAACAGTATCGAGATATTTCATCTCCGTATTGTATAAGTGAGCAACCTCTGTTGCTAATTTGGGTGGTACCGCGGAACCAAAGCCTTTCGTCCCAGTTTTTTGGGAAAGAAGGGCTTTTTTTGTTGGCTTCTTTTCACAACATCCAAACATTTTAGGAGGAAACCACCATGTATCAATCATTAATGACAGTAAGAGAGACTCAAATCGCAATTAAGGAAGTTAAAACATTTTTCGAGGACCAATTAGCAAAACGCCTTGAACTATTCCGCGTATCTGCACCATTATTCGTAACGAAAAAATCAGGATTAAACGATCACCTAAACGGTGTAGAACGTCCAATTGAATTTGATATGTTACATTCAGGAGAAGAATTAGAAATTGTTCATTCACTAGCGAAGTGGAAAAGATTCGCATTACATGAATATGGATATGAAGCTGGTGAAGGTTTATATACAAACATGAACGCGATTCGTCGTGATGAAGAACTTGATGCAACACATTCTATTTACGTTGACCAATGGGATTGGGAAAAAATCGTTCAAAAAGAATGGCGTACTGTAGATTACTTACAACAAACAGTACAAACAATTTATGGAATATTTAAAGATTTAGAAGATCACTTATTTGAAAAGTATCCGTTCCTTGGAAAGTATTTACCGGAAGAAATTGTTTTCGTTACTTCTCAAGAACTAGAAGATAAATATCCAGAATTATCACCGAAAGATCGTGAACATGCGATTGCGAAAGAACACGGTGCAGTTTTCATTATCGGAATTGGTGATGCACTTCGTTCAGGTGAAAAGCATGACGGACGCGCAGCTGATTATGATGATTGGAAGTTAAACGGTGATATTCTATTCTGGCACCCAGTACTACAAGCTTCATTCGAATTATCATCAATGGGAATTCGTGTTGATAGTAAATCACTTGATGAACAGTTAACAAAAACGGGTGATGATTTCAAACGTGAGTATGATTTCCATAAAGGTATTCTAGAAGATATACTACCATTAACAATTGGTGGTGGTATTGGACAATCAAGAATGTGCATGTACTTCTTACGTAAAGCACATATCGGTGAAGTTCAATCTTCTGTATGGCCTGACGATTTACGTGAAGCTTGCAAGAAAGAAAACATTCATCTGTTTTAATAGAAGTGAGAGTAGCTCCAACACGGAGCTGCTCTCACTTTTTTGTTGTGTAAACGAATGGTTTACAGTGAATTTTACCAATAGTTTCTTTCTTTTTCATCTCCCATTATGTCATAATTTGTTAAAGGAGGGGACGTTATGAGCTTAGGAGAACAGTTAAAAAAACTACGAGAGTCAAAGGGATTTTCACAAGAGGATGTTGCTAAAAAGATTGGCGTGACGAGGCAAGCGGTATATAAATGGGAAAATGGTAAAAGTTATCCTGATATTGATAATTTAATTTTACTAAGTGAAATGTACAATGTTACGCTCGATGAGTTAATAAAAGGGAATCAAAACATTAAAGAAAAAATACATATTAATGAAGAAGATGAGGATTTTGAGAAAGAGAACGAGTTTGGTTTTTATATTGGATTTGGTTTGTTAATAATGAGTGCTTTCATTGATTATGAAGGAATTCAAAAGATGTTATTAGGAATTGCGTTATTCATGATGGTTTTTTATTTTGATATGAAAAAAGTTATTTTAAATGAATATAGATCGTTTTTTCATGGGAAAGAGCGATAAAATATAAAATGAGATGAGTCAGTTATATTTCCTAGGAAAAGGTAAAGTGAACAATTAAATTGCTCTATAATGATTTTATAATTTTAGTGATATGTTAAAGAACTGTTTGGATAGAGTCTTGAAATCTATGTGTAAAATGAAAATACATTTTTTAAAGCTCAAACAAGCATAACCACGTTCTAGAGTGAGAACGTGGTTAACAATATAGTAGTTTCATTTATAATACATCACTTACTTGTTACCAAGTTCTTCCGCTAAACCGATTAAAATGCCTTCAGTTCCACGAATGTAGCAGAGTTGATATGAATTTTCGTACTGAACTATTTCGCCAACGAGCTGAGCACTATGCTTAGTAGTAAGCCTAGATACCATTTCGTCAATGTCTTCAACGGTGAACATGACGCGCAAATAACCGAGGGCGTTGACAGGAGCTTTCCGGTGATCTGCTATAGCAGGAGGGGTAAGAAATCGCGAAAGTTCAATGCGGCTATGGCCATCTGGTGTCACCATCATAGCAATCTCTACGCACTGAGAACCGAGTCCGGTTACGCGACCAGCCCATTCACCTTCGACAGTAGCTTGCCCTTCGAGTTTTAATCCAATCTCCTCGAAGAAAGAGATTGCATTATCAAGGGATTCTACAACGATGCTGACATTATCCATTCTGAGTAATTTGTTGTTTGTCATTGTCTGTATCTCCTTATATGTAAAAGTGTATGATCTAACCATCTACATAATTATACTATTAAAAAGTTATAAACTCTTTCCAAACAAAAAATAGCTTGTCACAGTATAGGGAAATGTGACAAGCTATTTTTAATTGTGCTATATAGTATCTTGTTAACAAACAATACCGCGACTTCCCCGAAAAATATTTCTACGCTGTATGCTCTTAAAGGGCCCGATCGTTGTATAGAATGAAGTGTATTATTTAAATGATAAATACTTTTCTTATTACTTTATATGCAAATAGCTTTCTATTTATATAGGAAGGAAGTAGATTCATATAATTTGTTTTAAGTTTTACTAGTAGAAATTAACTCATCTGCACTAAAGGCTCAATTTTCGCCATAAATGATTGATGCAGCGCCTCGACACCTGTTACTAAATGAAGGCGGTCAATAACGACAGACACTTTAATTTCTGATGTACTTACCATTTTAATATGAATATCTTCTTCTTTTAAAGTAGTGAACATATTCGCAGCAACACCTGGATTAGAGACCATACCAGATCCTACAATTGATACTTTTGCTAAATGATTTTCATATTCTACTGATTCATAGTGAAGTGCCTCTTGATTTTGTTCCAATACCTCTAATGTTTCTTTTAAATCATTAGAATGGATGGAGAAGGAGAGATGAACAGTTCCTTCATTTGTAATACTTTGAATGATGATGTCTACATTAATATGTGCCGCTGCTAATGTAGAGAAAACAGTTGAAAGCGATCCTTGTTCCAATCCTTTCACTGTGATGCGTGTAATATTATCTTCAAATGCAATACCTTTAACGATTGATTGTTGTTCCATGTTACATTCTCCTTTTACAATTGTTCCATTTTCTTGTTCCATACTTGAGCGAACTTCTAAAATGACATTATGATTTTTAGCAAACTCAACAGCACGCGGGTGTAATACACCAGCACCGAGGTTTGCAAGTTCTAACATTTCGTCATAAGAAATTTCATCTAATTTATAAGCATCTTTTACAACTCGTGGATCCGTCGTATATACGCCAGTCACATCTGTGTAAATATCACATTTTTTTGCGTTCAGTGCAGCAGCTAATGCAACAGCAGTTGTATCAGAACCACCGCGTCCAAGCGTTGTAATTTCATGGTTTTCACTAACGCCTTGGAAGCCAGCTACGATAACAATCGTACCTTCAGCAAGATAAGATTGAATTCGATCTGTATGAATGTCAGTAATCCGTGCACTATTATGTACAGATTCTGTCGTAATACCAGCTTGCCATCCTGTTAATGAAATTGCGTTATAACCTTTTGCTTGTAGTGCCATCGTTAATAATGAAATAGTCACTTGCTCTCCTGTTGATAGAAGCATATCCATTTCGCGTTTACTCGGATTTTCTGTAATCGCGTTAGCGAGTGCGACAAGTTCATCTGTACTTTTTCCCATTGCCGAAACGACAGTGACGATACTATGTCCTCTTTCATATTCTTCAATAATTAAATTTGCTACATGTTGAATGCGCTCAACGCTTCCGACAGAAGTGCCACCAAATTTTTGTACAATCGTTTCCATTACGAATTCCTTCTTTCATCCATTTTTAAGAATAGATTAGGACATATATAAATCCCAATATTCCTGTAGTTACCAGAGAAAAACAAAAAACACCATCTCAAATAAGTGAGGATGGTGCTGTTACAGGAAAAGGGAAACAGAAAACGGAGCTAATAAAAAACCGCCAAAAAAGGAATACCATAAAAATGATATCTCTTTTTTGTAGATAGCTCTTCATACGTACACGTCTGTACATATGACAGTTCTGTTTCTATTCGAAAACAGCCCCAATTGATAAATGCAGAGAAATTTATCAATTTCGGCAATACGTCCTTTCATCTAATTTCATAGACATCTCTGTGTCTCCATTAGAATACTCATAAGTATCGCAACCTCTATCTCACGTTTTAGGCGAGAGTGTTTGATTTATGAAGTTGTTGGTAACATTTGTTTTATAATAATTTAAATTTTTTGGGGAATCAAGTGTTTTGTATAAATTTTAAAAATTCTTTCTTTTTATGAGAAAGTTTGTGAAAAATGTAGCAAAATAAATTTATTACATGTACATTAAAATTATAGTTCATTGGAGGTGGAAGAATGAAAGGAAAAAAGCCTATTTATGTTTCAGCAGAAATGAACACAACAATGGAGAAATTATGGGAATACACGCAAGAACCACATATACATACAGAATGGGATGCCCGCTTTACTGAAATTTCATATTTAGAGAAAAAAGAAGGAGAACCACAGAAATTTTTATATAAAACAAAAATCGGATTTGGACTTGAAATAGCTGGGGAAGGGGAATCGATAGGTGAAATAAGAAAAGAAACAGGTGAACGGATTTCTTCTTTAAAATTTTGGACAGAAAATCAATTATCACTTATTCAAATAGGGCGTGGTTATTGGAAGTATACACCGCGTAAAGAACACATTCATTTTGAGACGCAATATGATTATGATACGAGGTTTGGTCGTATAGGAAATGTAATAGATTTTTATATGTTTCGGCCGTTATTGGGCTGGGCGACTGCTTGGAGTTTTGATGCTTTAAAATTATGGTTAGAAAAGGGGCTTCACCCTAGACTACTAATCAGAAAAACAATGACATATTGGCTCGTATGTTTTTTATTTGCTTTTGTATGGATGTATCAAGGAATAGTACCGAAACTAGTGTTTACTCATTCAGAAGAACTAAAAATGCTATCTGTGATGATTGGTTCAACTGAACATAGTATTTTTGTGCTTAAAACAATTGGATTGCTAGAAATTATTTTTGGTGTTCTATGGCTGTTGCCATTTCCAAAACGAAAAGTATTTTTCGTACATATTTTTATGTTAATAGTCTTAACGATAGCGGCAGGGTTTACGAATATCGTAAGCTTTACAGAGCCGTTTAATCCAATTACATTAAACGTTCTACTAATGGGGTTATCGATTGTCGGTTATATAAATAGCTTCGATTTGCCAAGTGCAAAAAATTGCAAGAGGAAGAGAAAGGAATAATGTATGGCTAATATGTATGAAAGACTATTAGGGGATTCTTATAAAAAACTTCATCCAAAATTACAGAAACGCTATGAGATTACAGAAGAAAATAGCTTTACTGGAGAAGGAAAGATGGATGAAATTTACGGTGGTTCTTTTTTCGTAAAATTCATATTAAAAATTGCATCGAAGTTTCGAATATTTTTCTCTGAGAGAGGTAAGGGAGTACCATTTACAATACATAATACCGCTGAGCATGATGAACATGGACATGAACTTGTGCGGTGGAATCGTACTTTTTATTTTCATAATAAGAAAAGATATTTTAATGCGGTAATGAAACTTGATGAAAATGAAATTGTAGATTATTTTGGTGAACCACATTTACTCGTCTCTACATTGGATTTTTATATTGATGAGTTAGGGGCAATGCATATCTCTTCAAAGAAACAATGGTTTTATATGTTTGGAAGAAAAATCTCTTTACCGAAATTTTTATACGGAGAGGCAAACATTGTTGAAAGTTATGATGACGAATTACAATGTTTTCGAATTCATGTTCAAGTACGAAATCCGTTAATGGGTTCGCTATTTTCATATAAGGGAACGTTTGTGGAAAGGAAATAAACGATATGAGAAATATAATATTTGGTCTTGCTTGTTATATTGTTTTTCTAATATGTGAGTGGCCCGATGTAAATCCTGTTGAAGCAATTATATTATTATCTATTTTGTTATGTATACCGATGTCTTTTTGTATTATTGATAAAAGAGCGAGAAATGGATCATATGTATTATTTTGTAAATCCGTATCGTTTTTATATCCGATAGCGGCAATTAGTGCAATGTTAGCTTTCGTAACAAATTACTATTTATTTGCGCTACTTTGGTTTGTATATACAGGAATTGTTGCGTTATTTGGTGTAAGTAGATTACTAGAAAGAGGATGGAAACCGTTAGAAGAAACGGCTATTGATAGTGCGTTTATTTATTTGTTTTTAGGTGGTTTCTGGTTTTTTGCTTCTGTAGCAAAGATTTCGATTATGCAGTTTACTTCTGACATTGTTTTACTCACAGCTGCACACTTTCATTATTCGGCGTTTCTATTGCCATTATCAGCTGGTTTAATAGGGCGGAAGAGAGAAAAGAGCAGTAAAGTATATGCTGCTATTATGTTTATCATCGTCATTTCACCTATGACAGTTGCGATAGGGATTACATACTCAAGGGGATTTGAATTTTTTGCTGTGTTCCTATATTTATGTGCGATTTATAGTTATGGTACTTATGTTTGGCGCACGAAATTTAATGCTATTAGTGCAAAGATTCTCCTAATCATATCGTCTAGCACACTCATGGTAACAATTATGTTTTCACTTATATATTCGTATGGGAATTTGAAACATGTAATGACGATTACAATTGCTCAAATGGTTTGGATTCACGGTGTTGTCAATGGAATTGGAGTAGCGTTACCAGCATTTGTCGGCTGGATGATTGAAAAGAGCGCTCCGAATTATAAGTATTACGGGAAACAAATGAGCAAGTTAAGAGGAAATGCGACAGTTGGTGAATCATTTTTACATAACAGAAATTTAATAGATAGTAAGGCATACAACGGTTTAGTTGATAAAATGAATGACTTTCATAGTGAGACATTTGATGTGGAGAAGATTCCTTTAAGCATTACTCATTTTTATGAGAATACAAAAGAGTATGAGTTACAATCGCATATTAAATGGGCTCGTTGGTTCCGACCGGTTGCATTTTACTATAAGAAAATGAGTCAGCGTGTAGGACAAATACATTTAGGAATGGGCGGCAAGTGGGAAATGATGCATGGCTCTATCATCGGGGTAATAGATGAGAAGGATGGAAGAGAGAATGTAAGGGCTTGGATAAGAAAAAATGAAGCAGAAGAATCTATTTTTGTAGCTCTTTACTCAAAACATACATATGAGAATGAGACATATATGAATATTGCATTACCTTTACCCTATTCGAATATGACGGGGATTTTGAAATTATATAATAAGAGTAACGATTTAATTATTACTAGTAAGCTAAGAGAAAATGGTAAGGGAGATGAGGGGATTTATTTACATACTCGTTTCTTTACAATACGATTACCGTTAGCAGAGAATTTTATTATTAAAGAGAGAACGGATCAATTATTAGAAGCTAATCATAGAATGTGGATATTTGGAGTTAAGTTTCTAGAAATTGATTATGAGATTAAGAAAATAGAAGAGAAGTAAGAAAAGCTTGGAGAGATTCCAAGCTTTTCTTACATATGCGTAATTGTCATAGCAACTTGTTTATTTAAGTCTCGGTCCCAAACGCGTTGAATTTCAAACGTACCTTTTTCAAAAAATAATGGGAATCTCTCTTTAAACCAATCTTGCATAGGGAGATTTAATGCTGTATCGATTGGTACCCATAATAATTCGCCCTCTGGAGGATTCAGAAGAAGTTCGCCTTCAAATGAGTCTGTCCAATAATTAAATACCATATATCGAACATTTTCTTTCGGATTTACGTATTCATCTAATCCCTTAAAAGTTAAATTTGAAACAAATAATCCAGTTTCTTCTCTTACTTCTCGTTTAGCAGCTTGAACGATACTTTCTGGAAAATCTACTTTACCGCCAGGAGCGATATAACCAGGGAAGCCTAGATGATCGGGGCGCTGTATTAGCAATACTTTGTTATTTTGCTGAATCATACACATCGTGTAAATACGGTGTTCTATATCTTTCCAATACTTGCTCATACGAATCTCTCCTCATATAAAACCTTATAGTTTTTAACTATAGTTATATATGACAAAAAATACAATAATAATACAAAATTATACAAATTATAATTGACTATTACTAATTTTCAGAACTATAATTAGTCTGTTACATAAATACATTGTACTTGAGAGGGGAATATATTCTATGAAAAATAGAATAATTGCAGCAGGAATAATTGCAGCTAGTATATTATCTTATTCATCTAGTAGTTTCGCACAAACAAAAAAATTTCCAGATGTCCCAGCTAAACATTGGGGGGAAGATTCTATTTACTATTTAGTAGATAAAGGTGCAGTTACAGGTAACGATAAAGGAATGTTCGAGCCTGAAAAAGAAATCACTCGTGCAGAAGCAGCTACAATGATGGCCAAAATTTTAAACTTACCAATCGATAAAAATGCTAAACCATCTTTCGGTGATTCTCAAAAAGAATGGTATACTCCATTCATCGCAGCTGTAGAAAAAGCTGGCGTTGTTAAAGGGAAAGGAGCGGGCGTATTCGATCCAACTGGGAAAATTGACCGAGTTTCAATGGCAGCGATGCTTGTTGAAGCATATAAATTAGAGGCAAAAGTAAAACAACCAGTACAAACAAAATTTGCAGATTTAAATGATAGTTGGGGGAAAGATAAGGCCAACATTTTAGTAGAATTAAATATTTCACAAGGTGTAAATAAAACAGAGTGGTTACCTAATAAAACTGTAACGAAAGCAGAAGCAGCGAAGTTTATTGCAAAGTCAGACTCGCTTAAAATAGGTAACCCTTTAGTAGAACAGGTGATTATTATTGATCCTGGCCATGGAGGAACAGACCCTGGGAAGGCAACACAAGGATTACATGAAAGTGATATTGTATTAGATACTTCTAAAAGATTACAAAGTTTACTAGAGAAGAATACTCCATTTCGTGCGATGTTAACGCGTGAAACAGATATTCGTCTTGGCGAAAAACAAGGAGAAGACCTTAAAAATCGTGTGGATTTCGCGAAAGAACATAGTGGAGATATTTTTGTAAGTATACATGCAAATGCTTCTCAAAAACATGATGGATATGGAACAGAAACTTTTTATTATAAAGGATCTGAAAAGAAAGAATTAACTGAGCGTGAAAAAGATAGTTATATGTTAGCTGATAAAATACAAAAGAGATTAGTTAAAGCTCTAGATACAAGAGATCGTGGTGTGAAACCAGAAGACTTTTATGTATTAAGAGAAAATGAGATGCCAGCAGTACTAACAGAGCTAGCATTTTTAGATAATAGTACGGATTATGAGAAGTTAGCTTCAGAATCTGGAAGACAAATAGCTGCTGAGGCAATTTATGCTGGGATTTTAGATTATTATGAGTGGAAAGGCTTTGATGTTTCTAAATCTCGTTTAACGAAATAATAATGTTGATTGCTAAGCCCATCGTCTATATAAAGATGGGCTTTTTATGTAAGTTTTTGTAATCTTGTATCGTAATAAAAAGATATATCGTATTATGCTGATTATGAATAAAATAATGGTAGATTAGTTTATTTTTATCACGTATACTTTTACTGTTGACTATTTAAAAGTTTGTTAGTTTAATAGGGAAAATTATACGATAAAGGGAGGCAAGTTAACACGGGACAAGCATATACATAACGTGTTAAAAAAATTATGAAAAAAGTTATTTCTAATGTGTTAGCAGTGACAGTCGCACTTCAAGTAGTGATGGCTCCAGCAACTTCGTTTGCAGCTGAAAAAGAATTTCCAGACGTTCCAAAAAATCATTGGTCATTTGAAGCGATTACTGATTTAACGTCCAAAGGGGTTATTGCAGGGTACGATAATGGTAAATTTGGCTTTGGAGATGTTGTAACTCGTGAACAAGTAGCAGCATTAATGTATCGCGCATTAAAACCAGAAGCAAAAAGTGATTATAAAAATCCATACTCTGATATTAGCGCAGGAACGACAATGTTCCCAAAAGAAATTTTAGCATTAACAGATATGGGGATTTTCGTAGGTGATGATAAAGGAACGTTTAGACCGAAAGAATCATTAACTCGTGCTGAAATGTCTGTTATTTTACAAAGAGCATTTCAATTAGAAGTAAAAGCACCACATACATTTAATGATATAGATGCATCACATTGGTGGGCAAAAGAAGCAATTAGTGCATTGCAATCTAATGGTGTATCAATAGGGAATGGGCTTGGAGGATTTGATCCATCAGGTGTATTAACGCGTGAAAGCTATGCACAACTATTATATAGAGCAATGCAAATTAAAAAAGATGTTCCTGTTGAACAACCATCATATATTAATCTAGATGTGACATTACCATCTAACGTAACTGCGCAAGAGATTGATAATTTTATTAAAAAATCCCATGCAGATAGTCCGCTTATTGGAACGGGACAAGATTTTATTCAAGCACAAAATGAGTATGGTGTGAGCGCACTATATTTAGCTGCACATGCAATCTTAGAATCTGGTTACGGGAAATCAGAAATTGCATATCGTAAACATAATTTATTTGGTTTAAGAGCATATGATCGCGATCCATTTGCATACGCAAAATATTTACCATCATACAAGGACAGTATTTCTTACAATGCTGATTATGTAAGAAAGAATTACTTAGAAAAAGGTGCTGATCATTTTAATGGTTACACATTGCCTGCTATGAATATTAAGTATGCAACAGATAAAGAATGGGCTGGCAAAATCGCTAATCTTATGGAGCGTATTAAACCGTTTAACAAAAAAGATTATGAAAATGTAAAACGATTACCAAAGAATCCTAATACATTGAATGTAGAGGCATTAGGAAAAGAAATTCCATATAAAGATTATGCAAAAGATGCAACAGCTACTGTTCAATTAGTAGGCTCTTACTACCAAGTACCATATCCATTTGGCTATACAATTAAGAGTGTACCAAATGTTACACAAAATGAAGTTGGAAAATTAGAAAATGGTAAGAAAGTAAATGTATATCGTGAAGATCCAAATGGCTGGGTAGAATTTTCATTTGAAAATGCTCAAGAAAAGTATTGGACATTGAAGAAGAATTTAAAATTATAAATAAAAAAGGTGTT
>NZ_BOQB01000041.1 GCF_018332475.1 Bacillus sanguinis
ACCAAAGGGAATTATAGTTAAATATATTTTTCTCAATAATAGACAGAATGTTCTTTTTTTATTTGATTTTGATTATAAATATTTCCTTTTTAGTAGATGAAGTAGAGAAAAGGTTAACTGCAAAATGCGTTGGCATCATAGAGGAACACACCGCTACGGAACATGAGCTGCTTCTTTTAGAGGAAAGAAATGAAGCTTACACAAAAAGTAAGTCAATTGCTAAATTAGAGCAAGAACTGAATATCCTGTTACATATAAGAAAGGAGCGAATAACAGCTGAACAATTAAATATTTTAGATTCAGGATTTGAGTAATTAAATAAATTTAAAAATTGATTTAATACTATAGCATCATTAATTACGGAAAAAGTAAATTAGATACAGGTGACTTCCAAACCGCCCTTACTTGTTTTCAAAAAGCGCTTCAAATCAGACTACAAAAAGAAGATGAAGAGCTAATTCATTCAACTAAGCTTTGCATTACGTATTGTATGTCTCACCGATAAAAATCCTTAAAAAACTTTTAACTTTCTTCACAATTCTTTCAAAGTATCCACACTTAATCTCGCTATATTAAATAAGTAGTTATTCATATAGGGAAGGTTAGGGGAACTGAAAGTATGAAAGTAAATCGTTCGCTTCATTACATTTTTTGGCGTTGGCATTTTTATGCTGGGCTTTTTATTACGCCGCTTCTTATTACTTTGTCACTGAGCGGAATTGGGTATTTATTTCGGGAAGAGGTTGAAGATTACATCTATAAAGATTTATATTTTGGGAAGAGCGCCCAAACAGAATCTATTTCGATGTCTGATTCTATTTCCTTAACAGAGAAAAAATATCCACATTATAGCGTGGCGAAAATTAGTGAGTTTGATGGGGATTATAATACGAGACTTACGATTGCAAATGAGTATACTGGGCAACAAAAATATGTGTATTTAGATAGTAATAATCAAATTGTCGGAGATCAAAACGCAAGTGAAACGTTTGCCAATATCATGCGGGAATTACATAGTTCTCTTTTAGTTGGTGGCACTGTCGTTAACTATATTGTAGAACTTGCAGCATGTTGGACAATCTTCTTAATTGTGACTGGGCTGTATATGAGTATACGCCGATTCAAAAACACACCGGCATCCAATAAGCGAGAAAAAGCAAAACGACGTCATTCTATTATCGGTATTATATTTACAATTCCTCTCGTTCTGCTAGTCGCATCTGGATTGCCATGGTCAGGATTTATGGGTAACCAAATTTATAAAATCGCAGCGTCGAATGAATCCATCGGATATCCAAAGTTGTATATGGCACCGCCTGAATCAAAGGTAAAAGAATTGCCGTGGGCAACAAGAAAAGAAGCTCCTCCTGAATCTAATTCGAATGAGCCAAAAGCAATTTCAATTGATACATTACAAAAAGGAATTGAAATAAAAAAGCCATATGTTATCTCACTACCAGCTGATCCGAAAGGTGTATTCACCGTTTCAAAATCGAGCGGTTCTGGTATTACGGGTATGCACGTCGCACCAAATGAAGAAATAACAGCTTACTTTGATCAATATAGCGGAGAACTTATTTCCAAAACGGATTATCGTGATTATGGATTACTTGCACAATGGTTCACTTACGGTATCCCGCTTCATGAAGGTCATTTATTCGGATGGCCAAATAAAATATTATGCTTACTAACGACATTATCTTTATTACTCCTCATTTATTACGGAATAAAAATGTGGTTAGCAAGAAAGCCGAAAGGAAAATTAGCAGCTCCTCCAAAACAAAGAGATAAGAAAAGCGTACTCGTTTTCTTTATCATGATGGTTATACTAGGCGCTGTCATGCCTTTATTCGGACTATCTGTTTTAGTTATTTTTGCGATTGAACTTCTTATATATGCATTTTCCAAAATACGATCATAATGAAAAAGCATTTGTACTCCCATGTACAAATGCTTTTTATTTACTATTTTCTTTTTTTCTACCACTTATTAAAAAGACAATATCTACTATAATAATTGCGCCAATTATTACTTGTGGCACATAATCCATCATAGTAGGACCACTTGGCCTATTCATCATCATATACATTCCAGTTATAAATGAAATGGAGAGTAGCACGAGTAATGTTACTTCAATATGGTGATATAGCTTTTGAAACAATCGCTTCATCTCCACCACCACCCTTTACCATATTATAACAAAAAACCACTCTACATGAGTGGTTTTCTTCATCACTGCGCCATTTTCTTTCGGTACATCTTCCCGTTCCAATAGAAGAATCGTGAAGTGAGGCCTCCATATTTTACAATGCGCCGTGCCATTTTGTGCATATTCTTTTGTGCTGATACTTTTTGGTCTGATAAATAAATACCAAGTAACCCTCGGCTTATGAGACGATGAAACTTCGCATGAGGCAAATTACCAATGCTCTTTTCTGCTTCTTCTACAAAGTGTTTCATACGATCTAATATCGCTTGCTCGTTTTCGTAATAACTACAGAAATTCAAATCTCCGCCTATACGGTCTTCTTCTTGATCAATGAAATAATCAAGCAAAATGTGAAGTCCTTGTACGTAAGGGAAGTATCCTTGTCTAATTTTCGCAATATCTTCATCATGTAATTCATCATGAAATGCATATGCGACAAGACAGAAGATTCCAAGCGTAGAACCAGCACATGCTGAAAATTCAAACCAACTCATCTCAGGTAAGTTTTCTTGATGCGCTTCAAACCATGTTTTTAAGCGTGGTTCTCTTTCTTCTAACTTCACGTGTTTATGAATTTGCAAATCACAATAATAACAAGCAAGTTCATGAAGAACAGGAGCAATTTTGTCATAGTGCTTCGTTTTCTTTAAAACATCTTGGCACGTTTCAACAAGTTCATCTAAATAACCACCATCATCTTGATCATCACGATAGCGATAATAATTACCGCCACCTTCTACTTCGGGTGATAATGCCATTAACATCGATTCATGCAGTGCGGCAAAATCATTTGGATCAAGTGATGTACTGCGATCACATAAATTATCTAAGTAGTCACTAATCGTTTGATATGCGACGATAAAACGAATACATTCCTCTCGGTGTTCATTTGCTAATAGCGCTAAAATGCCACCGCCTTCGCAATGAAACGTTTTATGCTCAATACTTGCGATTGCCTGACTATGAAGCTCATCATTCGGAATATGGTAGGCACGCTCTTTCCACATCGCTAGCTCATGGTGTACAACCGGAAACACATCACGGTATACTTTGGCCATGAGCGTTATGGGATTACTCGGTACGTTCACTTCTTCCTTCATCTCCTCTATTCAATGTACAAATAATTTACTTATTTGTTTCTATTATGTTATTGATACGTATTTCAGTAAATGCCTGAATATAATTCAAAATTTCATCACGCTCATACTCGTTTAATAACTCATGATAACAATTCGGCCACTCTTTATATGCCTTATCACTTATTTTAACATTATCAAACCAAGTGCGGACACGTGTTTTATCTACAAGTTTATCCTCACATGCTTGCATTAGCAAGAGTGGAACGTCTGGAAAATCACCTATTTGTTTATGAGCAATTTCAATAGACTTAATTAATTCACTATACCAACGCACTGATACTTTGCGCAAGAACAATGAATCATTCTCCATCGCATCTCTCACTTCATGGTTACGTGTTGACATTTCCACTGTAAGATTCGTTGCAAATTGCAATTTTGGGGCAACGATATTTAATATTTTTGACGCAGCTCGAAGCGGAGCAGCAGGTGCAGCTAATACGCCTAAACATGGCGAACTTAAAACAATACCATCTACATCCTCTCTCTTCGTTTCTTGCATCATACGAATGACGATAAGACCACCCATACTATGACCAAATAAAAAGATAGGCAACCTATACTTTCTTGCCTCTTTCATCCATAATTTAACTTCCTCTATGTATTCATCAAACGAATCAATATGTCCTCTATTTCTTGAAGTCGTTCCATGTGACGGAAGGTCCCCCATCACAACGTGGTAGCCGATATGATTCCACATTTCCGCAACGGCTTCATAACGCCCATGATATTCCATTGCGCCGTGTACAATAACGATTACAGCCTTTGCTTCCTCCGCTTCATAATTCCACATACGGCTCTCCTCCATTTCACTCTTTCTCATAATTTGATACACTGAAACTAGTCTCTAGGAAAGGAAGGCTTTACATGATATACCCTTACAAAGAAAAAAATCCGAAAATTGCGAGTAGTGCTTTTATCGCTGACTACGTTACGATTACAGGCGATGTTTCCGTTGGCGAGGAATCAAGTATTTGGTTTAATACAGTCATACGCGGCGATGTGTCACCAACAATCATTGGAGATCGTGTAAATGTACAAGACCAATGTACACTTCACCAAAGCCCACAATATCCTCTTATTTTAGAAGACGATGTAACAATTGGGCATCAAGTGATTTTACATAGTTGCCATATTAAGAAAGATGCTTTAATTGGAATGGGATCTATTATATTAGATGGTGCTGAAATTGGCGAAGGAGCCTTTATCGGTGCTGGAAGCCTCGTTTCACAAGGAAAAAAAATCCCGCCAAACACATTAGCTTTTGGTCGTCCAGCGAAAGTCGTTCGTGAGTTAACAGAAGAAGACCGTAAAGATATGGAGCGAATTCGCACACAATATGTTGAAAAAGGTCAATACTATAAATCATTACAGAAATAAATTTCCGCTGCCATAAGATTGGCAGCTTTTTTTATAAAAACTAACTTTTTCTTTACAAAATATTATTACTCCCTCAATAAAATCTTATTAAAATAAAAGCTAATATCTCCATATATATGTAAGCGAGGGAGGAGAACTTTCATGAAGGTCAGTGGACTGTATAAAATAGAATGTTACATTTTCAAAGGAATTAACCGATACTTTGATCAAAAAACATTAAACATCTTTTTCAGCAATATTACTCATATCGGTGGTGCTACTTTCTCAATTGCACTCACACTTTTCTTTTTAATTTTCGCAAAAGGGACTTTGCATCAAGCTGCAATCGCAACTGCTATTTCTTTAACAATTAGCCACATTCCGGTGCAAATATTAAAAAGATGGTATCCACGAAAACGTCCTTATTTAACGATTCAGGATGCGAAATATCCAGTCCATCCATTAAAAGACCACTCTTTCCCGTCTGGTCATACAACAGCCGTTTTCTCTGTCCTTATTCCATTTATTTGCTATAATCCAAGTTTATTTATTTTTCTATTGCCATTAGCATTATGCGTTGGTATTTCGCGCATTTATTTAGGGCTTCACTATCCGTCTGATGTATTTGTCGGTATGTGCCTTGGCACTTGCTCTGGCATCATCTCTTTTTATCAATTCATCCCACTTTTCACATAAAGGAGTGATATGATGAGAGTCGCCATTTTTACCGATACTTTTACACCACAAGTCAACGGCGTTGCGAAAACATTAGAACGATTAACACGTTACTTTCAGAAAGAAAAGATCGCCTATTCTGTTTTCGCCCCTCAGCATACAGCTGAAGATAATTTCGTAGCTAATGTGAACAAGATGAGAAGTATCCCGTTAACAATATTATATCCAGAATGTCGCTTTTCTTTTCCTACTCCGCGCATTAAACGAGAACTTCTTTCCTTTAAGCCTGACATGATTCACATTGCTACACCTTTCAACATGGGACTTTGTGGATTGTATTATGCAAAAAAGTTGAACATCCCAGTTGTCGGTTCTTATCATACTGATTTCGATGCTTATTTACGCTATTACAAAATCGAATTTCTCTCTAATATGCTTTGGAACTATTTAAAATGGTTTCATAGTCATATGCAAAAAAATTTCGTTCCTTCTTTTGAAACATTACACCAACTAAAAAATAAAGGCTTTCAGAGCCTATCCATATGGGGACGTGGTGTAGATTGCACACTCTTTCATCCATCTTACAATACAGACCTATTCCGAAAAAAATATAATATTACAGCGAAGTATGTCCTTTCCTATGTTGGACGGATTGCCCCAGAAAAAGATATTGATACGTTGCAACACCTTATCGTAAAAACAGCACATACTCGAAACGACATTCATTGGCTCATCGCAGGAGACGGTCCTCTAGCAACAAATTTACGTGAAGCTGTTCCGAAAGCAAATGTCACTTTTACTGGATATTTACAGGGTAAGGATTTAGCTGAAGCATATGCTTGCTCTAACATCATGGTATTTCCATCCGCTACTGAAACGTTTGGAAATGTCGTACTCGAATCACTTGCATGCGGCACACCTGTCATTGGTGCAAATAGTGGCGGGGTTAAAAATATTATTACAGATGGAAAAACGGGAGTTCTTTGTCCGCCCAAACATGCGGATTCATTTCTATCATCCATCCATTCTTTATTGCAAAATGAACAGAAACTGGTGCAAATGGGGCTAGCTGCTACGTCTTATGCCAAATCAAAAAGCTGGGATGAAATCTTTCGCGGCTTACTTGACCAATATGAAGAAGTCCTTCAGCACACTGCATCAGAATTACTCGCTTAAACAGAAAAACCCTCTTCATAACACGAAGAGGGTTTATTACATAACTGGAAATTTTAGTTTAATAAATGATACATAAGGTGAAGTATCATATTATTCTTATATTCATTATAACAAAAAGACACATAACCAAACAGACTTGTAATAAAAACCCATAAAAATTAATATATGGTTATACGGTATTTTTACTGTATAGTGATTTTAAGAAATTCCCCTTAAAATCAACTTACTCACATACCTTTATACAGTAATTGTTCCCCAATTTCTGTATATCAAAAAAACCTTTCATTCATTTGAAAGGTCTTTTTGAGCCTGCACATATTCTTCTTTCGTATTCACATTTATAAACCAATCTGCATTCACTTGTACATCTTCACCAGCAATATATTTCACATTACATTGTGATAAAAGCTGACCCATACTTTTTTTTTCTTCCTGAAGCAAAGCGTAAATCTTTTCTTTCACGCGGTTATGGTACGCTGCAAGTAATGGTTGTTTTCTTCCATTAATAATAGGTACTACCGCATCATATTCATTGCTCGTTTGCTCTAGTAAAATGGTAAACCATTCTTGCGAAACATTTGGCGCATCGCAAGGCATAATAGCGTACCAATCTGCTTCTATATATTCCATTCCTGATACAATTCCAGCAAGTGGTCCATTTCCTTTATAATGCGGAATATCTTCTATAACAGGAACTTGTACAAGTTGTTCTACTCGCTCTTTTATATCGGAGTTACTAATGACCACAACTTCTTGTAACGCAGTTGTTATCACTTTCAAAATATGCTCAATAAAAGTACTACCTTGCCAGCTCGCTAACGCTTTCGGCTCACCGAATCGACTCGACATACCGCCTGCCAATACAATTCCAGCATACTTACTCATTGGCGATGCAGCTCAAATGTAATATGACCTAATTCCGGTAAAATTAATTTGTTCATCGCAAGACGAACTGCTCCGCTAGATCCTGGCATGGAAAAGACAACTTTGCACCCAATTGTACCGCCGATTGCTCTACTTAACATCGCGCTGCTTCCGATATCTTCTAAATAACTAATCATGCGAAACAACTCACCAAACCCGACAATCTCTTTATGTAATAACGCTGATACCGCTTCAATCGTTACATCGCGCTTCGTAATACCAGTACCGCCATTTGTTAACACGACATCAACATCTTCCCTATGATAACCAGCTAACACTGCTTGCTGAATACTTTCCTTATCATCTTTTACAATTTCATAAGAAGTTACTGTATGGCCTGCTTCTTTTAGCAATTCATGTAATAGTTGTCCGCTCTTATCCGTCTCTTCCGTTCGTGTATCGGAAATCGTTACAATCTTACAACGCACTTCTTTTGGCGCTTGTTTTTTATGTTCAGTTACGCTCATTTTTTATCTTTCCTTTCCTAAAGGCTTTTCTTCATTTTATCATACATACCTTTACACAATTATGTATGAAGCCGATGATGCATCATGATACAATATAAGTATAACAATCCACAAAAAGGAAAATAAAATCATCTTTTCTTATCCTCCTAGACTTCACATCGTTAACTCTAGCCTTTAACTTTTCTTATATTTTCTACATAGTAGAATTCAGTTTTTTGAATTACACTACCAAATAAATTGGAGGTCTATCTATTATGGAACTTTATAAAAAACTAACAACAACATTCATCCTCTTATTTATCGCTTCCATCACTGTCGGCTTTTCTCTAAAAGGAGCAATTCCATACGCTACATTAGTAAGTATTATATGCGCAACACTATTTTTACTAAGCAGTGCCTTTTGCGCGGGCAAAGCACGTCAAATGAAAGGTTGATTACATATGTTCCAGAAGAAACCAACCCTTTGTAAATCATGTGAAAAAGAAATCCAAACGTATGAAAAAGCATGGATTCATATGCCATTTCCGGCAAGCGGCATGACGAATATGAAAAAGTATATTGAGCTAGACGGCGAAGTGTATTGCACTTCATGCATTCAAATTGTAACTAACACGAAATAAAAAAAGCTTTGCGCTCACTGCGCAAAGCTTTTTTTCATATATTATAGACCAGCTTGCTCTTTTAAAGCTGCTGCTTTGTCTGTACGTTCCCATGTTAGATCTACATCAGTACGTCCGAAGTGGCCGTAAGCTGCTGTTTGTTTATAAATTGGGCGACGTAAGTCTAGCATTTTAATAATACCAGCTGGGCGAAGATCGAAGTTGTTACGAACTAGTTCTACTAGTACGTCTTCAGATACTTTACCAGTGCCGAACGTATCAACTGAAATTGATACTGGTTGTGCTACACCGATTGCGTATGCAAGTTGTACTTCTGCTTTGTCAGCAAGACCAGCTGCTACGATGTTTTTCGCAACATAACGAGCTGCATATGCTGCTGAACGGTCAACTTTCGTTGCATCTTTACCAGAGAATGCACCGCCACCGTGGCGAGCGTATCCACCGTAAGTATCAACGATGATTTTACGTCCTGTTAAACCAGCATCACCTTGTGGTCCACCAATTACGAAGCGGCCAGTTGGGTTAATGAAGAATTTCGTTTCTCCATCCATTAAGTCTGCTGGAACTACAGCTTTAATTACATGCTCTTTTAAATCGCGATCGATTTCTTCCCATGTAACATCTGGATGATGCTGTGTAGAAATTACGATTGTATCTACACGTACAGGTTTACCATTTTCATCATACTCAACTGTAACTTGCGTTTTTCCATCCGGACGTAGGTATGATAATGTATCATCTTTACGTACTTCAGTTAAACGGCGAGCTAATTTGTGAGCAAGCGAGATTGGAAGTGGCATTAACTCTTGTGTCTCATTACATGCGAAACCAAACATTAAACCTTGGTCTCCTGCACCAATTGCCTCAATCTCAGCGTCAGTCATTTGACCTTCACGTGCTTCTAGCGCTTGGTCAACACCCATAGCGATGTCAGCAGATTGCTCATCGATAGATGTTAAAACTGCACAAGTTTCTGCATCGAATCCGTATTTTGCGCGTGTGTAACCAATGCCTTGAATTGTTTCACGAACGATTTTTGGAATATCTACGTAAGTAGAAGTCGTAATTTCCCCCGCTACCAATACTAAACCAGTTGTTACAGTTGTTTCACAAGCTACACGTGCATTTGCGTCTTTTGATAAGATCGCATCTAAAATTGAATCAGAAATTTGGTCACAAATTTTATCTGGATGTCCTTCAGTTACAGACTCAGATGTGAA
Organism: Bacillus sanguinis; assembly: GCF_018332475.1. Classification (GTDB taxonomy): domain Bacteria; phylum Bacillota; class Bacilli; order Bacillales; family Bacillaceae_G; genus Bacillus_A; species Bacillus_A sanguinis. Next base: position 9,787 of record NZ_BOQB01000041.1, read on the forward strand.
CAGATGACGTTTTTTTGTCATGTGGTAAACCTCCCTACAGTAATTGTATATATTGTACGGAACTCATCCTTAATTTGCCACAAATTGCGACATACATTTATTCTCCCACAAGCATACAGAAAAACCTTTCCCACTTTACATAGAGGAAAGGTTTAATTTGCTACTTGCATACTGCTTTTTGCCCTTCGCTCTTATCGTTCGAGACCTGTAGCCTCGCACAGGTTTTAGCACCTATTCACCTGTATTTACCACTACAAGTGAGGTTGCTGGGCTTCATCGG
>NZ_BOQB01000042.1 GCF_018332475.1 Bacillus sanguinis
TCACTTTAAAGTACGTACTGTTATTCATGTAATGACCGATTTATAATAACACTCGTAGCACAAAGAAAGTTATAACGATGACAGTAGGCAATAATGTGGTGTTACAGTATTGCCTATCGATTTTGAGAAGAAATATGAAAAGTATAGATTTATATGAATGAAGGAAAGTGAGTGAAACACATGGGGAAATTTGCGAATCATTTTGGATATAATCGTATGTTTGCGAAAGATCAACTTACATTAGGAGTTCACATTCCGATTGAAAATTATCAGTTTCATGCTCCAACGATGGAAAAACAAGTAGAGCTAGTGCAAAAAGCGGAACAATATGGTTTTACAGGCGTATGGCTTCGAGATGTTTTACTGCAAGACCCTGACTTTGGTGATCCTGCAACAGGTCAAATTTACGATATGATGATTTATTTAACGTATTTAGCAAGTAAAACAGAGAAAATAGCATTTGGAACATCGGCAACTGTATTGTCACTTCGCCATCCATTGCGTGTAGCGAAAGAAATTGCGACATTGGATCAACTGTTTCCAGAAAGAATTATGCTTGGCGTTTCATCAGGTGACCGACGTGCCGATTTCAAGGCGTTAGGTGTTAGTCATGAAACACGAGGTGAAAAGTTTAGAGAAGCGTTTGCTTACTTGGAAGAGATTTTGTATAAAAACTTCCCGTCTATCCAGTCGACACTAGGAGAAGTGAATGGAGCGAATTTAGTTCCAAAACCGTCTAAACGTGTTCCAACCTTTATTACAGGTTTTAGTCAGCAAAATATGGACTGGTTCGCTGAACATGGTGATGGATGGATGTACTACCCACGTAGTCCGGTGCATCAGGCGGCAGCAATTGGACAATGGAGAGAACGAGTAGAGGATTATCATCCAGATGTATTCAAACCATTTATACAACCGATGCATTTAGACTTATCTGAAGATCCAAATGAACGTCCAACGCCGATACGTTTAGGTTACCGTACAGGACGTAAGGCACTAATTGAATTACTTGATATATATAAAAGTATTGGTGTGAATCATTTATTCCTTGCTCTATTCGATGGTCAACGCCCGGCTAATGAAGTATTGGATGAGCTAGGAGAAGAAGTACTACCTCATTTCCCAGCATTGTAAAGGAGTGAAAAGAATGAAAGCGATAGGACTTATGCAATATGGAGATAAAAGTGTACTACAAGAAATCGAAATGAAAACACCTTTATTAGGAGAAAGCGATGTACTGATTGAAGTATATGCAGCTGGTGTAAATCCCGTAGATTGGAAAATACGTGAAGGTTTACTTCAAGATGTGATTTCTTATGACTTCCCGCTCGTTTTAGGATGGGATGTTGCAGGTGTAGTTGCTGCTGTAGGGCCAAACGTAACAGCATGTAAAGTGGGGGATGAAGTATATAGTCGTCCAGATATTGAACGAAACGGTGCTTATGCAGAGTACGTGGCTGTAGATGAGAAATATGTCGCGAAAAAACCAAGAAATCTATCTTTTGAAGAAGCAGCATCAATCCCTCTAGTAGGTTTGACAAGTTGGCAAAGTTTAGTGAAGTTCGCAAATATTCAAAAAGATAAAAAGGTTTTAATTCATGCTGGATCTGGCGGGATTGGCACGTTTGCTATTCAGCTAGCGAAAAGTTTCGGTGCACATGTTGCAACTACGACTAGTACGAAAAACATACAGTTTGTAAAGGATCTAGGCGCTGATACTGTCATTGATTACAAAACAGAAGAATTTTCTCTACATCTGCATAATTACAATATTGTATTTGATGTGTTAGGCGGGGATGTACTAAAGGATAGTTATAAAGTACTTGCACCAAATGGAAAGTTAGCGTCTATTTATGGTCCAAAAGGGATAGAAGTCCCGCAAACTGAAATATCTATAGAGAAAAATATTCAGGCTGAACACATATTTACTGATCCTAACGGATATGAACTTTCTCTTATTACAGAATTGATTGAGGGCGGGAAGATTAAACCTGTTGTAACGCATGTGTTGCCTTTACATGTAGAAGGCGTAAAAAAAGCACACCACATAAGTGAGTCAGAACGTGCTCTTGGCAAAATTGTTTTGAAGAAATATTGGTAAAGTATGAGGTTTTAGACACAGTATGGTGCTAAGTAGCGAATGAGCTTATATATTCTATTCTAGCAATTGTTTTAAAAGGGAGAGAACAAATGGATTCAATGACATTTCTTTTACCCCGCATTAACAGGCAGTAAGACCCCCACCTCAAAATTCAGCGATATCATAGAAGTTAGGTGGGGGCAACTGCCTGTAAAAGCCCGATTGGTTCAACTAATAATCAGTGGGGGATGAACAAAACCCCCGCTGATTAAAGTTTCACTTTATCCGGAGCGACAGGGGATTTAGCGAAACGCAAAATATACCCTGCTTTATACAAACTATTTAGTAATCAAAATATACCGCAATCTATTTCGATTATCGGTATTGGCAGAAGGGTAATGTCAGATGTGGAATTTCAAACAAAGGTAGAACAATCCCTTGCTACATTTTCTAGAATATCTACTGGTGACAAATCAGGAGTAGAAGAATTTATTAGCACATTTCGTTATTGTCAATTAGATACAGCGAATATAGGGGACTATCAAGATTTGTTGCGTCTTGTAAAGATGCGTGAAACAGAATTAAACATTCCTAAAAATCGCATGTTTTACCTATCTGTTATACCAGAAGTATTTGATGTAATTGCTTTAAATATTAAGGAAAGTGGATTGTGGGCTACAAAAGGATTGAATCGTCTAATTATCGAGAAGCCTTTTGGTCATAGTTTAAAATCTGTTCGCGAGTTAAATACAAAGTTAATTAAAGGTTTTGATGAAGCTGATATTTATTGTATTGATCACTATCTGTGAACATGAATGGTAACTAGGAATACACAAAAAACTATTACAAAATAAAAAATCTTCAATTCAAGACATTTTTATTGACGATAGTAATTTATATAGTTAATATACTAGATGTAATGTTATTTAATTACTAAAAGTAATTGAATATATATTAGTTTGTTAAGTTCGATAAATAAGTAAGTTGTGGTAGAAATGCTTTGAATTGCCACTATTAATATTGGGGACAATTAGAAAGCGAAATGTATAAAAAGAATTGGGATTTGCTAACTCTTTGTTTTTTATAAAAACAGGGATTTCTGTACAATTCATTTTTAAAATATTGACAAGGATTATACAACAAGAGGGGGACTGAAATTGGAATCAATGACCTTTGTTTTATTTGGAGCGACAGGGGACTTAGCGAAACGAAAAATTTACCCCGCACTATATAACTTATATAGAGATCAAAAGCTTCCAAAGCAAATATCCGTTATCGGACTTGGGAGACGCCAAGTATCTCATGTAGATTTTCAAGGAAGAATAAAAGAATCAATAGAGACATTTTCTCGTCATCGAGAAGAAGGTACTCCAGAACTTGAAGGTTTTTTAGATAATTTTCGCTATTGTCCATTAGATGTGGGTAAGCCGGAAGACTATGAGAGATTATTGGAAGTCGTTCGTGAAAGGGAAGAGGAACTACATATAAAAGGTAATAGAATGTTCTATCTTTCCGTTGCTCCTGAATTTTTTGAGACAATTGCTTTAAATATTAAGGAAAGCGGACTTGATAAAACGGATGGATGGAAACGCCTAATGATTGAAAAACCGTTTGGGCACGACCTTACATCTGCTCGTGAGCTTAATGACAAGCTTAGTCGCACGTTTGAAGAAGACGAGATATACCGTATTGATCATTATTTAGGTAAACCGATGATTCAAAATCTTGAAGCACTAGAATTTGCAAATCCTGTTCTCCAGTCGATTTGGAATAAAGAACATATAGCAAATGTACAAATTACAGCTAGTGAAACAGTTGGGGTTGAAGAAAGAGCAGGATATTATGATCAGGCAGGAGCCATTCGAGATATGGTTCAAAATCATATGTTACAAATATTAATGATGACTGCTATGAATTTGCCGGAAAAGGTTAATGCATGTGAAATTCGAGAGGAAAAACGAAAGGTAATGGAGACGCTTCGTAAAGTGAAAAAAGAAGACGTTCAAAACCATATCGTTCGCGGACAATATGGTGCAGGTGAGATAAATGGCGGGCAAGTTGTAGCATATAAAGAGGAGCCAGGAGTAAATCCTTCTTCTAACATAGACACATTTGTTGCTGCTCGCTTGTGGATCGATAATCCATTTTGGACTGACGTTCCCTTCTATATACGAACAGGTAAAAGAATGAAAGAAAAGTCTACTCGTATTGTAATCGAATTTAAAAATACGTTAAAACAGCAATACCAAGATAATAATCCAAATGCAGAACCTAACTTATTAATAATTGAAATTAGCCCAGGTGAAAATGTTTCATTACAGTTAAATAGTAAAAATCCATTGAAAAATGGAGAAATTGAACCGATGCGTATTAACTTTACTTGCGAGCAAACGGATGTGGGAGTACCTGAAGCGTATGAAAGACTCATTCATGATGCTGTGAGTGGAGACGCTACATTCTTTGCACATTGGAGAGAAGTTGAATTGTCATGGGAATGGGTACAACCAATTCTTGAAGCATTCGAGGAAAACGTATTACCACTTCATGAATATGAGTCTGGTTCATATGGTCCAGATGCGTCTCGTGAATTATTGCAAGAAAGTGGATTTAAATGGTGGTTAGATCAAGAAACGGAAAAATAAGTACTTTCTTTCATGAAAGTATTTAGGGGGACGGTTACTATGACACAAAACATAAATCAATTAGCAGTGAATACACTTCGTACGTTATCAATTGATGCTATTAATGCGGCAAATTCAGGTCATCCAGGTCTTCCGATGGGAGCAGCACCGATGACTTATGCATTATGGGCGAATCATTTAAATCACAATCCTAATCATCCAAAATGGTTTAACCGTGATCGATTCGTTTTATCAGCGGGACATGGATCGAGCCTATTATATAGCTTACTTCATTTAGCTGGATATGACGTTTCAATTAATGACTTGAAAAGCTTCAGAAAGTTAAATAGTAAAACACCAGGACATCCTGAGTTTGGCCACACTTCTGGAGTTGAAGCGACTACAGGACCGTTAGGACAAGGGATTGCAAATGCTGTCGGAATGGCAATGGCAGAAGCGCATTTAGCAGCGAAGTTCAATAAGGATGGTCACTCTATTATAGATCACAATACGTACGCTTTAGTTGGAGACGGTGATTTAATGGAAGGTGTCGCGTATGAAGCGATGTCAATGGCAGGGCATATGAAACTTGGCAAGTTAATTGTAATGTATGATTCAAATGAAATTTCACTTGATGGTGAATTAAACATTGCTTTTTCTGAAGACATTCAGAAAAGGGTAGAATCTGCACATTGGCAATATGTAAGAGTTGAGGATGGAAACGATGTTGATGCTATTACAAAAGCTATTCAATCAGCGAAAGACAATACGGATCAACCTACTCTTATAGAAATTAGAACCATTATAGGTTATGGAAGCCCAAAAGTTGCTGGAACGAACAAAGCACATGGTAATCCGCTTGGAGTAGAAGAAGCGACAGCGACAAAACAAGTGTATGGTTGGCATTATGAAGAAGACTTTTTTGTGCCTGAAGAAGTAACAGCTCATTTTAATGATTTGAAACAAAAAGGTATTGAAAAAGAGAACGAATGGAATGAGCAATTCAACGTATACAAAGAGTCGAACCCTACACTAGCAGATGAATTAGAAAAAGCGATTACAGGTGAAGTTTTAATCGAAGCGAAAGACATCCTATCCTTTGATACTGAAAAAACGATTTCCACTCGTGTTGCAAGTGGGGAAGCTATTAACCATTATGTGAAATCGATTCCTTCTATTTTCGGTGGAAGTGCGGATCTTTCTCATTCTACGATGACAGATATAAAAGGTGAAGCAGTGTATGCGGTAGAATCGTATGCTGGCCGCAATATATATTTTGGTGTACGTGAACATGCAATGGGCGCGGCAGCGAATGGACTGGCACTTCATGGAGGAGTAAAACCGTTCGTAAGTACATTCTTTGTATTTAACGATTATCTTCGTCCATCGATTCGACTTGCCGCATTGCAAAAGTTACCTGTTACTTACGTATTTACACATGATTCGATTGCTGTAGGAGAAGATGGTCCAACGCATGAACCTATTGAACATTTAGCAGCTCTTCGGGCAATTCCTGGTTTAACAGTTATCCGCCCGTCAGATGCAAATGAAACAGCAAGTGCGTGGGCGTATGCGTTACAGCAAACGGATGGTCCAGTCGTTTTAGTACTTAGCCGTCAAAATTTACCGGTGTTTCATGAAACGAAAGCAAACATAGAGAATCTTTCTAAAGGAGCTTACGTATTAACACAAACGAATGAAAATCCGGATGTAATTTTAATTGCGACAGGTTCTGAAGTATCTTTAGCTGCTAGTGCCAAAGCGAAACTAGAAGAAGACAATGTCTCTGTTCGTATCGTTGCAATGCCGAGCTGGGAATTATTCGATCGCCAATCGAAAGAATATAAAGAATCCGTTCTTCCGTCTTCTGTAACGAAACGAGTATCGCTTGAGATGGGTGTATCTCTTGGATGGGAGCGTTATGTAGGACAAGAAGGAAAAATATTATCGATTGAAACATTTGGAGCTTCAGGAACTGGAGCTGAAGTCATGAATCTATTTGGATTTACGACAGAAAATGTTGTTCAAATTACAAAAAGTGTATTGAATTCTTAAGCTATGACTGTGAATACCTTTCTAGACATATCAACTTATCAGTGCTGAAAGGGATTCAAAATCGTAGTGATATGAATTTTTAATAAAAGATGATTTGAGGAGGAATTATATTATGCAAGTAGGATTAATTGGTTTAGGTAAAATGGGATTAAACTTAGGGAAAAATTTAATGGATCATAAACATGAAGTAGCGGCATTTGATTTAAATGCAAGTGCAGTGGAAGAAATGAAAGAGTACGGGGCTACAGGTGTATCTAGTTTAAGTGATCTTGTTCAATCATTACAATCACCAAGAATCCTTTGGGTTATGGTGCCACACGCTGTTGTTGATTCTGTTATTGATGAAGTTACACCACTTTTATCAAAAGGAGATATTTTAATTGAAGCGGGTAATTCACATTATAAAGAGTCCATTCGCCGATATGAACAACTAAAGAAAGATGGCATTCACTTTATGGATGCAGGAACTTCTGGCGGAATGGAAGGAGCTCGTAATGGTGCTTGTTACATGATCGGAGGAGATCAAGAAGCTTGGGACATCGTTGAACCTATCTTCCGTGATACTGCTGTAGAAAATGGATACTTATATGCTGGAAAAGCTGGTAGTGGTCACTTCTTAAAAATGGTTCACAACGGAATTGAATACGGTATGATGGCTGCTATTGGTGAAGGATTTGAGATCCTAGAGAAAAGTGAATTTGACTATGATTATGAAAAAGTATCAAGAGTATGGAACAACGGTTCAGTAATTCGTTCTTGGTTAATGGAATTAACAGAAAATGCATTTTCTAAAGATGCAAAACTGGATGGAATTAAGGGTGTTATGCATTCTTCTGGTGAAGGAAAATGGACAGTAGAAACAGCATTAGATCTTCAAACAGCAACTCCTGTTATCGCAATGTCGTTATTAATGCGCTATCGCTCATTAGACAATGATACATTTACAGGAAAAGTAGTAGCAGCTCTGCGCAATGAATTTGGCGGACATGCTGTAGAAAAGAAATAAACATCTTAAAAATTTAACTCATTGACGTTTAAAAAATGGAGGGAATAGATCATGAAGTTTTTTATTGATACTGCAAATCTTGAGGACATAAAAAAAGCATATAAACTTGGAGTTTTAGCTGGTGTTACAACGAACCCGTCTTTAGTAGCAAAAGAGGGCATTAAGTTTGAAGACCGTATTGCGGAAATTTGCCAGGCAGTACCTAACGTTGAATCTGTTTCAGCAGAAGTAACGCCAGATGCTGTTACAGCTGAAGAAATGATTGCTCAAGCAGAAGAGCTGATTAAAATTAACGGTGGCGATGAAAAAGTTACAATAAAACTTCCGATGACACTAGCAGGATTAGAAGCTTGTCGCTATCTTACTGAAAAAGGTGTGAAAACGAATGTTACACTTATTTTCACTGTGAACCAAGCTCTTTTAGCTGCTCGAGCAGGTGCAACGTACGTTTCTCCATTTTTAGGACGTTTAGATGATATTTCTGAAGATGGTGTATTATTAGTTGCTAAAATTGCTGAATTATTCGATGTTCATCAATTAGATACACAAATTATTGCGGCTTCTGTTAGACATCCAGATCATGTAACTCGTGTAGCGATGGCAGGTGCACACATTGCAACAATTCCTTATAAAGTAATTGAACAACTTGCTATGCATCCATTAACAGATCAAGGTATTGAAAAGTTTGCTGCGGATTGGGCGAAAGCTCCTAAGTTATAATATATGAAAGTGAAGGATGCTTTCCGAAAATTGCTTTTCATGAGAGGACAAATCCTAAGTAACTTCATCGTTTAAACTGGATCCCGAGTTTGTAGTCTTACTACGTGAAAACAGCAAGAGAAGAAAGTGTCATTCACTTTTGAAGAAGGAAAATATGCTCGTATGAAGCATGTATCACAATAACATTATAATTATTAAAGAGAAATCCCCTTATTAGAGAGAGTAGTTAACGTGTATCTCTGATAAGGGAGATTCTTTTTATATAAATCATTATTATGTGAAAATATCTCTTACTCCAGAAAGAACTATATAAGTTCTCTTAATTTTACAGTAATTTTGAAAGGGTTTACATAAAGGGGTGAAACTGAGTATGAATATGTACCTTTTAATGATTACATTATTATCAATTGTAATTGTTATTTTAGGAGTATCGTGGTGGAGATGGCATGCGTTTATTAGTTTAACGATTGCAAGTTTGTTTTTAGCAATTATGTCTGGAATGCCAATGGATAAAATAGTGAGTGCTTATGAAACAGGAGTCGGAAGTGTTCTTGGGCATTTAGTAGGTATTTTAGTATTAGGTACAATATTAGGGAAAATGATGGCAGAGTCAGGTGCTGGAATGCAGGTGGCGGAGTTTTTTATTAAATCTTTTGGAATAAAAAACTTACCATGGGCGATGTTAATTGCAGGTTTTATTATTGGAATTCCAGTGTTTTTTGAAGTAGGTATTTTAATATTATTGCCGTTGGTAATTTCTATTCATAAAACAACGAAACAAAATATTCTATTGATTGCGTTACCAGCAATTGCTGGGTTATCTGTCGTACACGGTCTTGTTCCTCCGCATCCAGGGGCAATCGTTGCAATTGGTATTTATAAAGCGAACCTTGGGAAGGTATTATTGTATTCACTCATTATTACATTTTTTGCAGCGATTATTGCAGGGCCTATATTCGCTAAATGGATTCACAAACGTGTAATTCCTGAAAATGAGCCAGAATTGATTCGTGTAAATACAAAATCAACGAAATTACCAGGAATAGGAGTTTCTTTTTTAGTTATATTGTTACCGGTTATGTTAATGGTTTTAGCAGCAGCAGCTCCTTATGTTCCACTTTCTACTACTTTGATGAAGGTTGTCACATTAATCGGTAGTCCTATCATTGCGCTTTTGATTGCATGTTTTGCAGCGTTCTATTTTCTTGGATTTCGTCAAGGTATCGATAAAAAGGCGATTAAGAAGGTAACAGAAGATAGCTTATTACCAATCGGTTCTATCGTTGCAATTATTGGTGCTGGCGGTGGATTTAAGCAAATTCTTATCGATAGTGGCGTAGGTAATGCTATTGCTCAAATGTCTGAGCATTTAGCTCTATCTCCAATTGCATTAGCATTTATGGTAGCTGGATTAATTCGAATTGCGACAGGATCAGCGACAGTCGCTTTAACAACAGCAGCGGGCATCGTCTCTCCAATCGTTGAAAATACGACAGGTGTGAATTTAGAGTTGCTCGTCATTGCAACAGGTGCAGGAGCATTAATGTTTTCACATGTAAACGATGCTGGTTTTTGGATGGTAAAAGAATACCTAGGTTTAACAGTGAAAGAAACATTTAAAACATGGACAGTATTAGAAACATTACTTTCATTTATCGCTTTTGGAGGAGTTTTACTACTCGATATGTTTATTTAAAATAAGGATGTTTTTATTTGGATTTACAAAGATAGCTGCAGTGATTTTTTGTTAGGAGGAAGAAATGGTGAGCTCAAAATATATGATTGGTGTAGATATTGGGACAACTAGTACAAAATCAGTTCTATTTTCTACTGATGGATCTGTTATTGCAAGTCATGGAATTGAATATCCTTTATATTCTCCAACGCCGGAAACAGCAGAACAAGACCCAGAAGAAATTTTTCATGCAGTAATAAATACAATTAAAGAAACTGTACGAGTAAGTAGTGTACAGCCGAATGATATTCTTTGTGTCTCTTTTAGTTCGGCAATGCATAGTATCATTGCTGTAGATGAAGCTGGGAATCCGTTAACGAGATGTATTACTTGGGCAGATAATAGAAGCGCGAGCTGGGCTGAGAAAATAAAGCATGATATGAATGGTCATGAAATTTATCTTCGCACTGGCACACCAATTCATCCTATGTCACCACTTTCGAAATTAGTTTGGCTACAGAATGAGCAGGCAGAATTGTTTGCAAAAAGTTATAAATTTATTTCAATCAAAGAATATGTTTTTTATAAGTTATATAAGGAATATGTAATTGATTATTCAATAGCATCAGCAACAGGAATGTTTAATTTGAAATCTTTAAAATGGGATGAAGAGGCTTTACATGTTGCAGGAATTACAGATGAAAAGCTTTCTAAACTTGTTCCAACGACGCACAGCTTAATAGGATTAGATGAAGAACTTGCAAAAGAGATGAATGTACTTGTTTCTACTCCTTTTATAGTAGGAGCGAGTGATGGCGTACTATCAAATTTAGGTGTAAATGCAATAGATCCTGGTGTTGTGGCTGTTACAATTGGTACAAGTGGTGCGATACGTGCTGTAACAAATCGTCCTGTAACAGATCCAAAAGGTAGAATTTTTTGTTACGCCCTAACTGAAGACCATTGGGTAATCGGTGGTCCAGTTAATAACGGTGGTATGATTTTCAGATGGGCTCGCGATCAATTAGGCGCTTCAGAGATTGAACTTGCGAAGCGTTTAGGAAAAGATCCATATGAAGTGCTTACGGAAATAGCAGCAAAAGTGAATCCGGGATCTGACGGTTTATTATTTCATCCATATTTAGCGGGGGAAAGAGCTCCTTTATGGAATGCAAATGCGCGAGGATCTTTCTTTGGACTTGGATTGCACCATAAGAAAGAACATCTTATCCGTGCTGTTTTAGAAGGGGTAATTTATAACTTGTATACCGTTCTTCTCGCTTTAAAAGAACTCATTGGCGAACCGAAAAAAATTCAAGCGACAGGCGGTTTTGCAAGATCGGAACTTTGGAGACAGATGATGGCAGATATTTTTCATCAAGACGTATATGTTCCGGAAAGTTTCGAAAGCTCTTGCTTAGGAGCTGCAATCCTTGGTTTATATAGTTTAGGTGAAGTAGATACGTTACATGTAGTTTCTGAAATGGTAGGTGCGAATTTCCATCATGAACCAAACATGGAAAGTGTGGAAAAGTATAAAGATTTAACACCAATCTATATTCGTCTGTCCCGTCAATTGGAAGAAGAATATGAAAGTATAGCAGCTTATCAAAAAAAGTGGGTTTAAAGGCTATTTAGCAGAGAAATATGGTAACGTATAAAGAGGTACTCCAATTTTTTAGGATACTCTTTCAACATAAAATATTTTAAGAAGTATGATGAACGAAAAATATAGGGAGAGAGGGTTATGAAAATGAAGGATAACAAAGCGTTTATTGGATATGTTGGAACTTACACGAAAGAAAATAGTGAAGGAATATATAAGTTTACGTTAGACACGGAAGCGAAGAAAATTAGTAATGTAACACTTGCAGCCAAGTTGGATAACCCTACATATGTAACGATTAATCGAAATAATGAATATCTCTACTCTGTTGTTAAGGAAGGCGAATCTGGTGGTGTAGCTGCTTATTCAATTAATAGTAAAACTGGAGAGCTAACAGAAGAAAACAGACAAGTAGTAGAAGGGGCTTCTCCTTGTCATGTGAGTGTTGATAGTGGAAATCATACGGTAGTTACAGCAAATTATCATAAAGGAACGATTGAGTCTTTTATAGTTAATGAAGAAGATGGAACTGTAAATCCTGCGGCATCTATTATGGCACATGAAGGTTCAGGTCCGAATAAAGAAAGACAAGAAAAACCACATGCACATTATGCGGGATATACTCCTGATGAAAAATATGTAGTGGGTGTTGATTTAGGAATAGATAAAATAATTACGTATGAAATACAAGATAGTGCATTACAAGAAGTGAATAGCTTGTCTGTAAATCCAGGAAGTGGTCCGAGGCATATTACATTTCATCCGAATGGAAAATATGCGTATGTGATGACAGAGCTTAGTTCAGAGGTTATTGTGTTAACATATAATCCAGCAGAAGGAACATTTACAGAATTACAGTATATTTCTACCGTTCCAGAAGCATTTGATGAAAATAATCAAGGAAGTGCGATTCATATTTCTTCTGACGGCAGTTTTGTATATGCAGGTAATCGTGGTCATAATAGTATTGCTGTTTTCAGCGTAGATGAAAATTCAGGCAAGCTTACATATGTTGCACATACATCTACAGAAGGAAATTGGCCAAGAGACTTTGTATTAGACCCTACTGAAAAGTTTCTTATTGCTACAAATGAAAAGTCACATAATATTGTGCTATTTTCAAGAAGTGAATCTACAGGTAAGCTAACGCTTATTCAATCTGATGTTGTTGTGCCAGAGCCTGTTTGTGTGAAGTTTTTAAATGTTTAATTTGTAAACGGTAGAATTTTTATATCCCTCAAAAACAGTAAAAAGCAAAGCGATATCGCTTTGCCTTTTACTGTTTCTTTTTCGGTCTGCGTACTAACTCGCCGCCGCAGTTTGGACAAACGTTATGTCTTTCTTCTGTACATGGTGCGCAAAATGTACATTCATACACGCAAATGTAAGCTTCAGAATCTTGCTCGAGCCATTGATCGCAAATTTGACAGTTTGTTTTCATTTGTAGTGCCATAGTAATTCTCCTTTTAGTTTGAATTTTTATAATTTAATTATAATTCATTGGGTAGAAACTGTCTTTTTCAATTGAAAGGAAATCGGATGATAAAGTTGTGATTTGAAATGAAAGATGCTCGTTTATTTTTAAATTGATTATTTCATGCAGTTAGAATATTATGAAATAGTCAAAAGACAACAGGGGGTATACATTTTGACTAATCATAACGATCATTTAAAAGCAAACTGTGAAAAATGCTTCGGTCTATGTTGCGTGGCGTTGCCGTTCGCAGCATCAGTAGATTTTGCGGTGAATAAAGATGGTGGTAAACCATGTTCTAATTTACAGTCAGATTATAAATGTAGCATACATAAAGATCTTAGAGGAAAAGGTTATAAAGGTTGTACAGTATTTGAATGTTTTGGCGCTGGACAGAAAATTTCTCAGGTTACATTTAACGGGATTGATTGGCGGAAAGATGCTAAGCATGCGAGAAAAATGTACGATGCTTTTCCAGTTATGCATCAGCTTCATGAAATGCTTTGGTATTTGAATGAGGCTATTTTATTGAAGGCGACGCAGCCAATTTATAAAGAGCTGGAGACCGCAATTGAGGAGACAGAGCGACTTGCGAATTTAAGTCCAGATGAGTTAATGAAAATAAATGTTCCAATGCATAGGGCAGAGGTGAACATTCTTCTTTTAGAAACGAGCGAATTAGTATGGAAGGAAATGAATACTGCGCGTAAGAAACGAATCATACACCGCGGCGCAGACCTTATGGGAGCAAATCTGAAAAAGAAAGATTTACAAGGTGCAAATTTAAGAGGAGCATATTTAATTGCGGCAAACTTAAATGGAGCAGACTTACGAGGGGCAGATCTCATCGGAGCAGATTTACGAGATGCAGATATTCGCGGGACTGATTTTACAAATAGTATTTTCCTAACGCAAGTTCAAGTTAATGCGGCGAGAGGGGACAAACATACGAAATTACCGAAATTATTGTCTCGTCCATCGCATTGGAGTGCGTAAAGAGTGTATACGAACAGGCAGAGATTAAGAATCTCTGCCTGCTTTTCATTTCTTTTCAAAAGTAGTAATGAAAACACTACATATAATAAGGATGCCACCAATAAAAAAGTTACTATTTAATGTCTCATTTAATAAGAGCCAACCAAGCAATGAACCAACGATAGGTTGGAAGAAGAAAAATAATGAGCCGATGCTTGCATCCATTAATTCTAGCCCTTTATTCCAAAGGAAAAAGGCACCTGCTGTTGAGACGATTCCTAAATACAGTACGCCTAATAGTACGTACATATTCATATGTTCAATTGGGTTTGATTGAAATTCCCATACCATAAAAGGTGTAATAAAAAAGAGTGAAAAGAATATAGCGTACGTTGTAATCACTAAAGATGAAAATTTGGCTGAAGCAATTTTCACATAAATAGATAGTAAAGCCCACGTAATAGCTGCCCCAACTAATATGATTGTACCGATAAAATAGGAGCCGATTTCAATATCCCATCCGATTACGATTATGACACCGATTGTCGCTATGATAGTAGATAACAATCTACGAGCGGTTAGTTTTTCTTTTAAAATGATCGCTGCAAATATAACCATAAATGCAGGTGTAGCTGATGTTACTAAAGAGCCTGTATGTGCGTCAGATAATTTTGTTCCGATAAATTGACAAGTGATCGAAATGAAATATCCGATAAATCCAATCCAAGCGAATAATATCCAATCTTTTTTGTGAATGGTTACTTTTTTCTTTTGTTTTTTCTCAGCTATTTTCAAAATGCCATATAAAACAGCGAAAGCAATGATAAAGCGTAGCCAAACGAGTGTCAGTGGGGGGATAAAGTCGAGTACATATTTGCTAACAACGTACATACCGCCCCATATACTAGCTGCTAGTGATAAACATATAGCTCCTAAAATTGTTTGTTTCATGTAAAGTACCTCCGTCTATTTTTAGGGTATTATGAGTTCCCTAAGACGAGGCATAGTGTTATGTGTTATATGAATGCCCGTCTTAGTTTATAGACGGCCTACTGGTTGATCGTTTTCGAATGAAGTGTTGTAGTACATGCGTGCATTCCTCCTTCATATTTTATAATGATATTATAACTTAATTTTCAGTTTATTGGGATGTTTCTTTAGAAAATGGAAATGGTGGTTGTCTAAGAACGAATAGTATAAGGTAGAAACACATATTTTTAAAATAAAAGAAACCAATTACATAACTGATAAGTATAGTAAAAGTAGGATGAAAAAGTAGATTAATAGAGAACGAGGAGGAGATTGTTATAACTACAACCGTTATTTCTCATTTTTATAACGAAGAGTATTTATTACCGTGGTGGCTTGCTCATCATACGAAACTGTTTGATCATGGCATTTTAATTAATAAAGGTTCAACAGATCGTTCGGTTGAGATTTGTAAAAAATTCGCCCCGCATTGGGAAGTACGAGATTCTACAAATCCAGAGTTTGATGCATATGCGACAGATCATGAAGTGATGAGGGTAGAACAAGAAGTAAAGGGATGGAAAATGATTTTAAATACGACCGAGTTTCTTTGTATGCAAGATAAAAATCAGTTTTGGAAATCACTGAATGAATTGGGAGAGAGGATGTATTGGCTGGAAGGGCTTATTATGGTCGATGATCTTAACTATAATTATCCGGACCTTAACTTTGGAATACCTTTAATGAAACAGCGATTTCACGGTTATTTACCAGAAGATTGGCCGTTATGGAGAAGAGGTAGATTTGTTCATAATCATGAACACGGTAGTTATACGGTTGGAAGACATTTATCCGCGCATGAATCTATGATTTATCCGCCTCTTGCTTGTATATTATGGTTTGGATTTAGCCCGTGGAACGATGCGATGAGAAAGAGAAAGTTACAAATTGGTCCGACTCTTTCTGAAGCTAGTAAGCATGGGGGAATGGGTACGCATCATATTATTACGCCGGAAAGATTAGAGGAATGGTATAAGGATTTAGCGAGAGGAACGAAGGATTTACGTTTTAGTGATGCATATCGTTATGTTTTTGTATAAATGATTCCCACCATAAAATTGTTTCTTGGGTTCCTGTATTTAAATCGTATGTTGGTTTCCACTTTACTTCAGTTTTTAAACGTTCTACATGAACGCCGACAAATAAAGGTTCATCTTTAGAGAAAGGGATTGCACCTAGTTTAATTAAATGTTCTTTTCCTATCTTTTTAGCGATGATAGAAGCTAATTCTTTAATTTGTACAGATTGACCAGAAGCGATATTGATTGTGCCTGTAACGCCCTGTTCCAATATTGTTACGAGAGCATCAGCGACGTCGCTCACATGGAGGAAATCTCTTGATTGTTTTCCATGTGTACATAGTGCTTCCTCATTTTTTAATAAGGAAGTGATAATGTTAGAAACGAGCCGATTCCCTTGTTCGTGAGGGCCATACATATGAAAAATGCGGCCCCAACACATGCTGAGGCCTGTTTGTTCTGCATATGTTTGTAGCCAGGAGTGTAGTGCGTTTTTACATAAGGAGTACGGGGTTTTATAGGAAAGCAGCGATGAATCTTCAAATAGTACGCCGTTAAACCATTCATATTCTACACCAGTACCGGCAACGACGACTCGCTTTCCGCCGCAAGTTGTGAAGTGTTGAATCAACGAGATGCTAGATGTAAGCCAATAGTAATTATTAATAGATACATAACACGCTGGTGGCACTGCTTCCCAAGCTAAATGAATGAGATGACTAGGCTTCATTTCGTAAATGAGTTTTTTTACTTCTTCATCGCAAAGTAAGTTTACTTTATGCCAATAGCAAGAAAGGTGGGAAGGCTTATTTGTATTGTAAGTGGCATGCACTTCATAGCCCTTTTGAATAAGAGAATGTACAACATATTTACCAATCCATCCGCTACCGCCTGTTACAAGAATTTTTTTCATGGCTCAATTACCTCAATTTCCGGAATCGTTACTAAAAATTTGCCGCCCCATTCACGAATGAAAGAGCATTCTTTCATAATTTCATCTTTCAAATTCCAAGGAAGTATAAGAATGTAATCAGGTTTTGTACGTTTTATTTCTTCTGGAGATTTTATTGGAATGCGGGTTCCTGGTAGAAGGAGATTTTGTTTGTGAGGGTTTTTATCTACTGTATAAGCTAGAAACTCTTTTCCTATCCCGCAATAATTTAAAAGGGTGTTTCCTTTTGCTGGCGCACCGTAACCGATAATTTGTTTGTTTAAAGATTTTGCTTCGATAAAAAACTGTAAAATATTTATTTTCAATTGTTCGATGCGTTTAGAAAAAAGTAGATAGCAATCTAATGTATTTAGCCCGTGATCTACTTCTTTTTGGATTAAGTCTGTAACATTGGAATGGATAGTGGATGAGTCATTATGATGGTTTATAAAAATACGCAATGACCCACCGTGTGTTGAAAGTTCTTCTACATCGACAATTTGTAAATGATGATGAGCTAAAACTTTTTGAAGACTTATAAGTGAGAAATAGGAGAAGTGCTCATGGTAGATCGTATCAAACTGTTTAAGGGATATTAGGTTTAATAAGTGCGGGAATTCAATTGTTATCGTGCCATCTTGTTTTAATAACGTTTTTAAACCAGCAACAAAATCATGTAAGTTTGGAACGTGCGCTAATACGTTATTTGCGATGATTAAATCTGCTTGCGGTAATTTTTTTGCTAAGTCATTGCTGAAAAAATTCACCTCAGTAGGAATTCCTTTTTCGATAGCGATTTCTGCTACATTTTTTGCTGGTTCAATTCCTAACGTTTCAATATTTTCTTTTTGAAAGTATTGTAATAAGTACCCGTCGTTACTCGCGATTTCCACCACCTTTGAGTATTTCTTTAAATGGAAGCGCTTAATCGCCATTTCTACATATTGTTTAGCATGCAGTAGCCAGCTGGATGAGTATGAGCTGAAGTATAAATAGTCATGAAAAATATTGTACGGAGATTCAAATTCATCTAATTGTACGAGTAAACAAGAGTGACAAACAAATGTGTGCAGCGGATAAAATGGTTCCATTTTATATGAGTGTTCTGGATCTACAAATGAGTTAGCGAGAGGGGAAACACCTAAATCTAAGAAAGTATTTGTTAGTAATGAGTGGCAAAAACGGCATTTTTTCTGTTCCATTTTATAGCCCCCTTATAAATTTTTGAATGCATCGATTTGTTGTCGCGTGAAAGATTCCATATTTTCACCAGATGCATATTTTTTGTACCAATCAATCGTCCAAGCGATAGAATGATCTGTTGATAACTTAGGAGTCCAACCGAGTTTATTTACTGCTTTTGTACTATCAAGTGTTAAAATTGGCGATTCATAAGGGGGATTTGTATGAGGAGATATGATTGTTAGTGGTTCATTCCATAATTTTATTATAGATTGAATGACATCATAAACTGTTCTGTTAGATTCATTTATTGGACCGAAATTCCACGCCTCTGCATATTCGGCATCTTGCCAAAGTTTTTCAGTTAAAAGAATATAACCATGTATAGGATCTAATACGTGTTGCCACGGGCGAATAGCGTGTTTGTTTCTAATATTTAACGTAGCATCTTGTGAATATGCACGAATGACATCTGGGAATAATCGGTCTTTTGCCCAATCACCACCGCCGATAACGTTACCTGCTCTAACCGAGGCGAGTTTCTGAGTATTAGTGCGGAAGAATGATTTTTGATAGGATGTTGCAACTAGTTCAGCGCAAGCTTTGCTAGCGCTATAAGGATCGAAACCGCCTAGCCGGTCACTTTCCACGAATGCCCGGTTACCGCTCCCGTCATTTTCATAACATTTATCACTTGTAACGTTAATGATGCCACGTATACTTTCTATATGTTTTGCCGCTTCTAATACGTGAACAGTACCTAAAACATTCGTTTTAAATGTTTCGATAGGATTTTTGTATGAAGTGGTGACGATTGGCTGGGCTGCTAAATGAAATAGTATGTCAGGGGTATGTTGCTTTAGGGCATGGAATAAAGAATCGTAATCTGTAATGTCGCCATGAATTGATGTGCACTCTTTTGCTACGTTACCTTGTTCAAAAAGGCTAGGGGTGGAAGGGGGATGAGAAGAATAGCCAACTACTTCTGCACCTAAAGAAGTTAAGAAAAGGGTTAGCCATGAGCCTTTAAAGCCAGTATGTCCCGTAATAAATACTTTTTTCTTATTCCAAAAAGATGATGAAGCCATATTACCAAACCTTCCACGGAGCGTTATTATTTTCCCAAAGTTCGACTAATTTATTTTTATCGCGCAATGTATCCATCGGATGCCAAAAACCAGTATGTTGAAATGCTGCTAGTTCACTTTTGTTTACTAACTGAACTAATGTGTCTGTTTCAAAAACAGACTTATCTCCACTAATGTAATTGAAAACTTCAGGATTTAAAACGAAAAATCCACCGTTAACCCATCCGCCATCCCCGATTGGCTTCTCTTGAAAGGATGTTACAGACTGTTTATCTAATATGAGAGAACCGAATCTACCAGGAGGTTGTACGGCGGTAACTGTTGCCATTTTTCCGTGTTTTTTATGAAATGCAATAAGTTCTTTTATATTTACATTACTTAATCCATCACCGTAAGTGAGACAGAAAGGTTCGTCTCCGACATATTTTTGAATTTTTTTCACTCGTCCACCCGTTTCGGTATTTAGACCGGTATCAATCAGTGTAACTTTCCACGGTTCTATAGGTTGTGAATGGCTAGTAATTGTATTATCGCTTAAATGTATCGTGAAGTCAGACATGTGTAAGTTGTAATTTAAAAAGAACTCTTTAATCGCATATCCTTTATACCCTAAGCAAATAATAAATTCAGTAATACCGTAATAGCTATACAAACTCATAATGTGCCATAGAATAGGTTTTGTTCCAATCTCAATCATAGGTTTCGGTTTTAAATGTGTTTCTTCCCCAATCCTTGTCCCATATCCACCAGCAAGAATAACAGCTTTCATATTTTCCTCCTAAAATAAAAAAAATATATATACAGTATTCATATTGTATGCAAATGGTTTTGTTTTTGACTTAGTGCATAAAAATATGTGAAGCATGATAGGATGAGAACTATTAAGGTTTGAATTTAGGGAATAATTGTTGATACTCAGGGTGATTACGTAGATCCTGTGTTGCATTAGTTAACGTTAAAAATCGAGCTTCGAGTTCTTCAGAGGACCGACCATATTGTTTTTGAAGTCCCAATCGAACGCCCTTTTTTGAGAGGGTGGGTGTAATTTGTAATTTTCTTGCCTTTGTATGTTCGTTCCAAGGGCTAAAATAAAATTTAAAAATGAATGAAGGGGAGTTATAAACGATAGGTTGGTGCCGCGTAAAATGTCTACCTGGTAAATATGCGCCATCAAGATGGTTGTGTATAAATCTCCAGGCACAGCCGATTTCTGGTTTATAAGGAAAGAGCCCGTGATATCGTTGTTCTACTAAAGGAATGGAGTATCTTAGTTTTGAATAATTGTAATCATGCTTATCAATCATAACAATCATTCTAATCGCATACATATTTTGGCCTAACGTATGAAGTGATGAGAAAAATTCTTCTACATTATTACAACAAAGAAATTCTGTAGTATTTAATACCATCTTCCAACCTGAAACTTCTCTTTCTATTTCCATTACTTCAATGTCAGTATTAGTGGGATCGAATTCAAGGAATCTTGAATCTCGTACTTCCCAGTGGGGAGCAAATAATTTGCAAGTTTCAACTGAACGATCTGTAGAACCTCTATTAATTAAAATACCGTGATCGAATATTTTTGTGTGATGCATAAGCCACCATGGAAGTAAGTATTCTTCATTATAAAAATGAGAAATGAGTGTCTTTCTCATGTTAACCATCTCCTATACAAGCAATCATTATTAGTAGAATATGTTTTTAAATAAGAAAGGTTAACAGATGCAGACAATATAATGATTAAGTAATAGTTTAGTAACTATATTGTATAAGTGTAGATTACTTGTATGGAATAATAATAGGACGGATCTTGGAATTTTGTATAAATTATGAACAATAAACCGTCACGTTTGACTGTACAGTTTATGTATTGTATGATGGTAGTAATATAAACAAGGGGGGAAGATCGTTGGGAAGGTGTATCGAATCGGACAGTTGGCTCTCATGGCTCACGTGTCGAAACGAACGATTGATTATTATACGAATCTAGGAATCTTAAAAGCGGAGCGATCTCAATCTAATTATCGCTATTACGACGAAACAGCATTTGAGACATTACAATTTATTGAGAAGTGCAAAGAAATGCATATGCCGCTTTGTGAGATTAAAGAGAAAATCGAGGAGAAGAAGAAGCTGCTCGGTATCAATGAACACGTTTCGAAACAAGTGAATGAAGTGACAGACCACATTCATCGATTAGAAGCAGAGTTAACGGAGTTAAAGCCGCTTTTAGATGGATTGACTGATTCACAACGTGAAAAAATATCGAAATCTTTATCTGGTCAAACGACAGCTTTAATACAGACACTTGCTCTATTATTATAGAAAAAAGTGAAATCCGACCTCTTTAATTTTTGTATCGGGCTATGTTTTCTAATGAACAAATAAGAAAACATTATAGTATACAGGAGGTGGACACCTTAGTTTTTTAAACTAAGGGGATTCATTGGAAATATTTAATTTAGTCATGGTTGCGATTTTAATCGCATTTACTGGATTTTTCGTAGCAGCTGAGTTTGCGATTGTAAAAGTACGTTCAAGTCGTATCGATCAGCTTGTTGCAGAAGGAAAACGCGGTGCTTTAGCAGCGAAAAAGGTAACAACAAATTTAGATGAATATTTATCTGCTTGTCAATTAGGTATTACAGTTACAGCTATGGGATTAGGTTGGTTAGGTGAACCTACAATCGAAAAGTTATTACACCCGTTATTTGAGAAATGGAACTTAAATCCTTCTATTTCATCAGTATTAACATTTGGTCTTGCTTTTATGATTATGACGTATTTACACGTTGTAGTAGGGGAATTAGCTCCGAAAACGATGGCAATTCAAAAGGCTGAAAGGGTAACGTTATTATTGGCAGCTCCACTAATGATGTTCTATAAAGTGATGTATCCATTTATTTGGGTATTGAACGGTTCAGCTCGTGTGATAACTGGTTTATTCGGTTTAAAACCAGCTTCAGAACATGAAGTGGCTCATACAGAGGAAGAATTACGCCTTATCCTTTCAGATAGCTATGAAAGTGGCGAAATTAATCAAGCTGAATACAAGTATGTAAATAACATTTTTGAATTTGATAATCGTATTGCAAAAGAGATTATGGTACCGCGAACAGAAATCGTTGGTTTCTACCTGGAAGATTCAGTAGAAGAACATATGAAAGTAATCCAAAATGAGCGATACACACGTTATCCGATTTTTGGAGAAGATAAAGATGATATTATCGGTATGGTCAACGTAAAAGATTTCTTTATTCGATATATGACCGAGGATCAAAAAGATTTATCATCCATTCGTTCGTATATGCGTCCGATTATTGAAGTGATGGAAACGACTCCAATTCACGATTTATTACTTCAAATGCAGAAGAAGCGAATTCCGATGGCTGTTTTATATGATGAGTACGGAGGAACAGCTGGGATTGTAACACTTGAAGACATCTTGGAGGAAATCGTCGGCGAAATTCGTGACGAATATGATGAAGATGAAGCACCACCAATTCAGCATGTGAATGAGCACCATAAAATCGTTGATGGAAAAGTGCTTATTTCAGAAGTAAAAGATTTGTTTGGATTACACATTGAAGAAGACGATGTGGATACAATCGGTGGCTGGATTATGATGCAAAATCATGAAATTGAAGAAGGACAACACGTTGAGGCGGAAGGTTATGAATTTAAAGTGTTAGAAAAAGACGCTTACCAAATTAAACGTGTTGAAATTCGTAAAATGGAACAAGAGCAAGAAGAAGAGAAAGCAGCAACTGTGTAAGTTGCTGCTTTTCTTCTAAAGTATAAAAAATGCGAAATTAGGAGCGGATATTTTGATTCAAGTAGCCTTACGTGTATATCGATTACAATTGTATGCGATCTTTAGTGGTTTACTACTTATGTGGACGATTACTCCGTTTGGAAAACAAGTAACAGGATTTGGTATCGGATTAGCTGTAAGTGCATATTGTCTTTGGTTATTAGCTCGCAGAGTGGAGAAACTCGGAAAAAGTATCGTAATGAAAGAAAAGGCTCCGGGATTAGGAGTTTTAAACCGATTCGCTGCAGCCATTTTAGGAGCTATTATCATGTATGAAATTGAGCATGAAATGGAAATGTGGGCATTCGGTACAGGCATTTTAGGTGGTCACTTTTTAATGATTGCAAATTTAGCTTATGCGAATATGCAATTAGTGAAAGAGGAAGAGAAGCAAAGAGAACATGCTTCGAAAAACATAGAGCTATGATGAAAGGGGCCTAATGGGGTTCCTTTTTTGTGTTTAAGCGAGTTAATGAAGGGAATCAAATTAACGACAAATATAATACGCTTCTTTTTTTCGTTTTTCAATAGTATGAAAAATAATAAAAA